>DAOTTC010000046.1:0-16206 GCA_034437815.1 Chloroflexia bacterium
TATTCGGGTGTGCCGGGCTTGGGGCGGGGCTTGGACGGGTCCCACACGGGCATGGCGGGTGCAGGCGCAGGCTCAGGTGGCCTGACCGTAGTCTGCATGATACCCTGAGGTGGGGTGAAGGGCAATGGAGGTGTAGCCGGCCAAGCGGTAGCCTGCGAAGGGGTCTCCCAGCCCGGCCGGATCACATCCGTGGGTGCCGGCTGCGCTGTGTCTGCTGGCTCCGCGACAGACTCGGTCGAAGCCGTGGGTTGCGCGACCGCAGGCTCCGGCCCCTCAATGGCCACAGCCTGCTCCGAGCCTGAGCCGGGCGCGGCTTCCGAGGCGGTGGGGGTCATGTCGGCATCCCCCACCTCGGTGCGGGCGCCGGCCATCTCGGTCTGCGCCTGCTCTAAGGCTATATGCTCAGGCATGGCAACAGTGGCCGGGGTCTCTGCCTGCTCGCCGGTGTGGGAGACCGGCTGGGGCGTCGGGGGTGGCGGGGGTGGCGGGGGTGGCGGGGGTGGTATCTCTATCTCGGACACCAGTTCCAGCAAGTCAAAGGCCGGAGCGGCAGGCTCACCTGTATCCACTGGAGCCTCTGGAGACTCTGCCTCATCGGGCACCGCCGTAGAGAGAGTGGAGGTCTGCGCCTGCGCGGGCGGCGGTTGCCCCATGAGATCCGATTCCACAATGGGCAATGGCTCGGTCTCGGTGGCCGTGTAAGTATCAGCCGGCGCGACTGCGCTCGCTTCTTTTACTTGTATCTCCCCCATTCCGGTGATCAGAGTCTGCGGCACCGGCTCCATAACCGGTTGGGCAACCGACGCTTCGGACTCGAGGGTGGGTGCGGCGATAACGAGTGGGGCCTCTCCCTCCGGCACGGCCACATGCTCGGATATCGCTTCAGGCTCGAAGTGGGCTGGCTGCGGTTCAGCTTTGGGCTCTTCTATTGTCGTGCTTGCCACGGTCGCAGCATCCTCCTGCCCGGCTTGAAGCCCGGCGCCCGGCAGCTCCACAGGCTCGAAGTGGGCAGTGGGTTCGACGGCAGGCGCTTCCACTTCCGCTTCCGCTTCCACTTCCGGTTCTGCTTGCTCAAAAGCCGGTCGAGTCCTTTCCGGAGCCGGTTCACCGGCTATCTGCTGGAGGAACTCGCGCGGCATAGGCAGGGTGCTCTCCTCCTGCTCTTCCTCAAGGGCAGGCTCAAGCCTCGCCAGCCTAAGTGCTGGCCCCCATACCTCTTGTGGTGGCCCTGCCCGCACCACTACCGGCTCGGTCGCCTGTTCACCCCTGTCCGGTAGTTGAGAAACCTGCTCTGCTATTGGCGGGGCTGCTTGCTCCACCGATCGTTCGGATGCCGGAGCCTGAACGGCCACAGGTGGCGGTGGCACAGGTTCGGCCTCAGGCGATGCAGAAGGCGCCTCTTCCAACGCGGGGGTCACAGGTGCTGCTTGCGCGATGGCAGTTACTTGCTCTGGAACCTCGGCGACAGCAGGTTCAAGCGCGGCCTCTTCGGCGAGGGCAACTTCAGCAGGCGTGCTCTCGACAGGGCT
The DNA here is from genome assembly GCA_034437815.1 of Chloroflexia bacterium. Lineage (GTDB taxonomy): Bacteria > Chloroflexota > Chloroflexia > QHBQ01 > JADMIH01 > JADMIH01. The sequence goes on from DAOTTC010000046.1 coordinate 1,530, forward strand.
TTCAACGGGCACCTGCACCTGCACCTGCACCTGCACTTGCATCTCCTCGCCTCCTGCTTCTGTGGGGACTTCGCCGCTGGCGGGTGGTTCGGCCTCCACTGTCACCGCTTCGAGTTGCGCGCTATGTTCGGCTACCTCGACCGCTACAGCAGGCTCACCGTCGGGCGGGGCAGGAGCAGGCGATTCCACCGGCAGGGGCGCAGGCGCTTCGCTAGCGAGCAGGTCCGCGCCCGCACCGACCTCTGTGGGCATCACTCCCTCGGCTACCATTCCCGACACGCCAAGGGGGCCAGTGAGCGGCCCGGTTGCTTGCTCTTCCGGCGCGGGTGCAATCGTTACCGGCAGCGCAGGCAGCGCAGGCACCTCCTCCATCGGCAATTCCTCGGCCTCCTCAGGCCCCTCGGACTCGAGCCGGGCCTGCGGTGAGAGGGCTTCGAGCGCCTGTGCGGACGATGGCTCTGGGATGGCAGAGACAGGGGCAGGAACAGGGGCAGGAACAGGGGCAGGGGCAGGGACTGTGGCCGGTGCCGCCGAATCATGCTCGGACAGCGGTTCAAGCGAGGGTTGGATTTCGTCTCCGGGCCGGTATGCAGGCGCAGGTTCCGACCGAGCCGAAGGCTCAAGCTCGGCGCCGGTCTTAGCCTCCACCGGCACATGCTCGCGCAATGGTGCCCCGACGGTTTCTTGGACTTCCTCAACGACCTCAGCCGAAGGGGGTTCAGGGGTAGCCGGGGCGGTTGGGACGTGGGCCGGCTCGGCCACTTGTTCAGGACCGCCGGACTCGGGCAAGGCTGTTTGCTCTATGGCAGCCACCTCTACTGCTTCGGCGGTCTCTGAAAGATTGATCTCGGTTGGGGGTGCCTCGGCCTGCTCTGGCGGCGCGCCCCCCACGGCGCTCGAATCGAGCTTGGCCTCAGGCATCTGAGCTACCTCCACAGGCTCCGCGCCCAGCAGAGTGCTCAGGTCGAAGCCCGCCACTGGAGGTTCTTCTTCGGCATGGGCAGGCGCCGCCTCGGTGGTGGTCGCAGGTGTGAAGAGGGCTGATATCAGAGAATCGACATCGTCGGGCTGGCCGGGAGGAGCAACGGCGGGGTTTGCGGTGCCGCACCGGGGGCAGGCCGATTGGTCGGCAAGCATAGGCCCACCACAGGATGCACAGGTTATGTTTCCAGCGCTCATGTGCGCCGCCCCCTTTCAAGAACCGGACCGAATGTGGAGTGATGAGTATCGCGCGAGCGGCATATCGCTCGATACTCTGATTATAGAACCGTGTGCATGTAGCGTCAATACAGCCCAAGCTAACATCCGGTCATGACTAATGCATATTCATGCAAGATGTTAGGGGAAGGATGACCGGGAAGGGCACAGCCATCCCAAACCCCAACTTTATTGCCTGCACCCGTTGAGCAAGACAGGGTGTCGTGCATTATTGTGTATTGTCGTGTATTATGGTGTATGCACGACTTCAGTATGGGTGCGTGCCGACAGCACCCAAACCAAGCTCAACGGACAGGAGGGTACTTCTCAACTCATGGTGCTATCAAATACCCCCGATTGGCTCGCGGTCATCAACTCCGGGTTACAGCCGAAAGCCACAGCTTCGAGCAAGGTGATAGTAGTGGGCGCGGGCATGGCCGGGCTGGTGGCCGCGTATGAGCTGATGCGGGCCGGCCACGAAGTGGTATTGTTGGAAGCGCAACAGCGCGTGGGTGGCAGGGTGTGCACTATGCGCGAGCCTTTCACCCCCGGCCTGTACGGCGAGGCGGGGGCCATGCGCATCCCCAGAGCGCACGAGCTGACTATGGCTTACATCCAGAAATTTGGGCTGGACACCGCCCCCTTCACCATGGGCAACCCTAACGGCTACTATTACCTGCACGGGTGCAAATGGCGCATCGGCGATGTGGACGCCGACCCCGACTGCCTCGGCTTCGAGGTGCAGGAGCACGAGCGAGGCAAAAGCGTAAGCCAACTATGGGCCGAGGCGATCCGCCCCATCGCGCGGCGGCTGAAGGAGGAGGGCGAAGGCTGTTGGCCTGCCATCGTGGCCGAATATGACCACTATTCTACACGGGAGTTTCTGGAAGCCAACAACTGGTCCGAGGGGCTGATAGAGCAGTTCGGTCTGCTGGCCGATCAGGAGGCGCTCATGAACTCCTCGTTCCTCGAACTGCTCAGGGAGGAGGTGGGCAATTACTACACCGACATGGTGTACATCGAAGGGGGTATGGACCTGCTGCCGAGGGCTTTCCTGCCCGCACTTCAGAACCACATCCGCTTCGGAGCCAAGATGGTGGCTATTGACCAGTCGCCCCACTCGGTGACCGTGCACTACAAGACCGCCGCCGGTCGGTTTCAGGTCACGGGCGACTATGCTATCATCACCGTGCCCTTCCCCGTGCTTCGCCACGTGGAGGTGCTCAAGCCATTTTCGAAGGCCAAGCAGCGCGCCATCCGGCAGTTGCACTATGACGCCTCGGCCAAGGTGCTCCTGCAGTTCAGGCGGCGGTTCTGGGAAGAAGACGAGGGCATCTTCGGCGGGGGGACGGTCACCGACCTGCCCATCAGGATTGTGTACTACCCCGACCACGGCAGGGAGACCGGGCGTGGGGTGGTGCTCGCCAGCTATACGTGGTCCGAAGACGCACAGCGCTGGGGGTCGCTGTCTGCGGCGGACCGCATCGAGCAAGCACTGGAGAACCTGTCGCAGATCCACCCGCAGGCTGTGGAGGAGTTCGAAGTAGGCGCATCTAAGATGTGGCACGATGACGAGTTCGCGGGCGGGGCCTTCGCGTTATTCGACCCCGGCCAGCAGACCCTGCTGCACGACCATATCGTTGCTCCCGAAGGCCGCATCCACTTCGCAGGCGAGCATACGTCGCTGTGTCACGCGTGGATTCAAGGGGCAATCGAGTCGGGCCTGCGGGCGGCGCAGGAAATACATCAGGAGAGCCTCAGGACTGCAGATACCGTGGCAGAGCTCGTGCCAGAGCACTGATTATGGTTGCGCCCTTGCCGCTTGGTTGCTAAGCTCTTTTAGGAGGCGATATGGCCCGGTTTCGCCACAAGAGACTACCCGATAAGTTCAAACTTGCTGTCAGGGCACACCCCACCCGACGAAGCAGGCTTTAAATCCGAGCGGCTTCAGATATGGTACAACAACTACGCCCATGGAACTTGGCGCGACCCAATGCCCCATATGCACCGGAAGAGCGACGAATGCTTCATCGTGCTCAAAAGCAGACTTCTGATAAAGGTAGGGGGCGAGCGCTTTACCATCGGCCCCCGTGTGTTCTGCTGCTTCCCTCGTGGGGTATACCATTCTATATAAGCGAGGTGCACCCACCTCTCGAAGCCTTGATGATACGCGCACCGTCCGTGAACGACAGCTGTACCAGAGGGACGCCGAGCAAAGTGAAGGATAACCTTGGCTCATAGCTTGCTCCATCCCTCCTAGGAGGATAAGAGAATATGCCTAACCGACTTGCCGGAGAGACCAGCCCCTACCTGTTGCAGCATGCGGACAATCCAGTGGACTGGTATCCTTGGGGACCCGAAGCCCTGCAAAAAGCCAGAGAAGAAGACAAACCCATCCTGCTGAGCATCGGCTATTCATCCTGCCACTGGTGCCATGTGATGGAGCACGAATCGTTCGAGAACCCGGACATTGCCCGCATCATGAACGAGAACTTCGTGAACATCAAAGTGGACCGGGAAGAGCGCCCCGACTTGGACGCCATCTACATGGAAGCGGTACAGGCCATGACCAACCACGGCGGCTGGCCCCTGACGGTGTTCCTCACGCCCGACGGCGTGCCGTTCTTCGGTGGCACCTACTTCCCCGCGCAGAGGCGATACGGCATGGCTAGCTTCCCCGAAGTGTTGGAGGCGGTGGCCAAAACCTACCGCGAGGAGAAGGACAAGGTGCTACAGAGCGCCGATCAGATACGCCGCTTTCTGAGCCAGAGCCTCAACATCCGGCCATCGAGTGCCGAGCCGAACCCCGCCGTGTTGGACGAAGCTGCGCGCAACTTGCTCGCCCAGATGGACCGGGTGCACGGGGGCACGCAGGGCGCACCTAAGTTCCCCCAGCCCATGACGCTGGAGTTCCTGCTCAAGTCATACAGGCGCACGGGCGACGTGGGCCTGCTGGCTATGGTCGAACTGACCCTCCAGAAGATGGCTTACGGGGGCATCTACGACCAGATAGGCGGGGGCTTCCACCGCTATTCGGTAGATGAGATGTGGCTGGTGCCCCACTTCGAGAAGATGCTGTACGACAATGCCCAGCTCGCCCGTGTGTATTTGGCCGCCTACCAGATCACCGGCAACCCCTTGTATAAGCGCATCGCTGAAGAGACGTTGGATTATGTGCGCCGCGAGATGACCTCGCCCGAAGGGGGCTTCTACTCGGCTCAGGACGCCGATAGCGAAGGGGTGGAGGGCAAGTTCTACGTGTGGACTCCCGACGAAATCGCCGAGGTGCTGGGCGAAGAGGACGCCCGGCTGTTCAACCTGATATTCGATGTCACCCCCAAGGGCAACTTCGAGGGGCGCAACATCCTGCACATGCCTCGCTCGTTGGATGCCATTGCCGCGGCTCGTGGTCTGCCCCTACCCGAACTGGAGGACAAGGTGCGCGAATGGCGGGGCAAGCTGTACGAGGCCCGCAGTAAGCGTGTATGGCCGGGGCGCGACGATAAGGTGCTGGTGGGCTGGAATGGGCTGATGCTGCGGGCGTTCGCCGAAGCCGCCAGCATTCTAGAACGCGACGACTACCGCCAGACGGCCATCCGCAACGCTGAATTCATCATGTCCACGCTGGTACAGCCACCGCAACAGGGAGTGCCGGAGGGCGAGATACGCCTGTTCAGAACCTACAGGGACGGCAAGGCACACATCGAGGCGTTCGCCGAAGACTATGCCTTCTATGCCGATGGTCTGATATCACTTTACGAGGCCACATTCGAGCCGCGCCGCATAGAGCAGGCGCGCGGCCTGCTCTCCACCCTGCTGGAACACTTCTGGGACGAGCAGACAGGCGGCTTCTATTCGACCGCCGACTACCATGAGCAGTTGGTGGTCCGGCCCAGAGAGCTGTTCGACAACGCCATCCCCGCAGCCAGCTCGGTGGCCGCTGAAGCCCTGTTGCGCCTTTACCTGCTGACCACCGAACCAGATTACGAAAAGGCTGCGGTGGCCACCATCGGCCCATTGCTGGACGCCATGGGCAAAGCGCCCGCCGCCTTCGGCAAGATGTTGTGCGCGCTCGACCTGTATCTCAGTTCGCCTGCCGAAGTGGCCCTTGTGGGCGACTTCCGATCGGGCGAGATGCTGGAAATGCTCAGAGCGGTGTGGAGGCCTTACGTGCCTAACAAGGTGGTGGCCGCCCGCCAGCCACAGGATGAAGCGGCCGCACGCATAGTGCCCCTGCTGGCCGACAGACCCCCGGTGGATGGACACGTTACCGCCTACATATGCCGTAACTATATATGCGAGGCCCCTACCACCGACCCTCAAGAGGTGCAAAGGATGCTGGCTGGTAAGCCCTGAGCCTCGCACCTGTGCAAGGAACCTATGGACCTCATCGAGCGTGCAATAGAATTGGCTGCCCGCGCCCATGCAAAGCAGGTGCGCAAAGGCACCGACACCCCATATATCTCCCACCCCTATGCGGTGGGCATGATGCTGGCGAAAGCGGGTTGTCCTGACGAGCTGATCGCCGCGGGCATACTGCACGATACTGTAGAGGATACGTGGGTTACCTTGGACTATATCCGAGAGCATTTCGGCGAGAAAATAGCCGCCATTGTAGAGGGGTGCTCGGAACCGGACAAGTCCCTGCCTTGGGAGGACCGCAAGCTCCACACTCTGGAATACCTGCGCACTGCGCCATGGGAGGTAAGGGTGGTAGCGTGCGCCGACAAATTGCACAACATCCGCACCATCATCGCAGATTACAGGCGATATGGTCCGCAGCTGTGGTCTCGGTTCAAAAGGGGCTACGAGCAGCAACAATGGTACTACCGCGGTCTGGTGGACAGCCTGTGCGGGTCACACCCCGAAGGGCAAGAGATACCCTTCTGCCGCGAACTGAGGCAAGCAGTGCAAACGTTGTTCGGGTCAGACGCAGTGTGAGCCGCTGATGCCAAGTCTTCTGCGAAAGGACTGCGAAAGCAGAGGGCGCGGGGGCACAAATGTCCCCGGCTCTTTACTTTTCTCCTATATCGGTGGAGCTTGGCCCCCGATGCTTGATGCTTGGTAGAACCCTGAAGGGCATGCAACTTGCGCGGCATTGTATGCGCATGATATACAATAGTGTCTGATACCGGTGGTCTTCAGAGAGCGATAAAAATGGGGGTGCAGGGCGTTCCCCGATGCCGCCCTGTTTCCAGAGAGAAGAGAACCGGTGTGAACACCCAACAAGGTAGAGTGGCATGCACTACGGTGATGATGGCGTCCCGGCAGGCGGGCGGGAAGAAAATGAAGAAAATGAAGAAAATAGCGTGTTCGGCGCGGCGGTCGCGGGGCTGGTCATAGGTGCTTTGCTGGGAAGCCTGCTGGGTTGGATGCTGAGCATCCGGGCCATAGGCATCCCCGGCGTTGGGTTGGTGGAGGACGCCGGCGTGTTGGCCTCCACGGTCGGCGGGTTGGTGCTGGGCGCCGCAGTGGGCGGGCTTGCCGGCGCACTGCTGGCCCTGCGCCCCACCCCGGCTGTCGCTTCGATCAGCGCCTCGCGTTTAACCGCTCAGGCTCGCAATGCCCAACCCGCCTTCGTCAGCGCGGCAGACATCCGCAGAACCAATGACCACCGAGTAGAAATGGAGGGCTTTGCCATGGACGCAGAAGAAGAGGTCCAGCCGGAAGACATCCCCACTGTCACGGGGACTGCCGGACAATTGGACCCCGACACGGGGGCATATGGTACAGGCGGCACACCTCTGACCACCGGATACGGGGCCTCCGGCTCCACCGTGGGTGTCGGCTCGCCTGAGATCGAACGCATATACAGGGAAGGCGACTTTACCGGGGCCACACCTGACAGTGCCGCTTACGACACCGGTGGCCGTGCTTCCACTGAGGCGGTCGAACCGCCCCGGGAGCAGGACCGGCCCACCACGGCAGGCGAGCCGCATGCCCCTGCCACAGCACCCGCACCCCAAGAGTCGGCAGCTCAGGATATCTACGTGAAGGGGCCTTCTTATGGCCCCCAGCCTGCCGCATCTACCGATACCGAAGAGACAGCCGGCACCGAGCAGGCTCGAATAGACACCCGGCCTCCGCAGGCCAGCGAGGGCACCGACATACCGGGTACAGCCGACCCGCGCGGCCTCGGCGACAATACTGGCTAGGGCCTTCATGCGCGGTGTTTGGGAAAGGAGAGGGGCTTGGGGAGGGCGCAACCCCCCAAGCCCCCCTCTCTGTTGGGGCACAAAGTGCCAAGGGCGCATATCCTTGCGTGCACCCATGCGCCCTTGCCGTCGCGCATGACGAGGTATGTATTTATGGCCGGATGTCAGAAGCGCGGGGGGTTGGCATAAAACGATTAAAGTGGTAGAATGAGACAGGTCGTTCTCCCTACCCCTGCTCTATCGACCTCTGCTTTTGCCATACGCAAGTCAAGACCTGTAGCCTTGCATGAACCCCACACACCCTTACCGTGGGCAGCGCCGATGGCTGACCGACATCGGCTACCACAACCGACAGGAGAACAGATAATGGTAACACCTTACGATATAAAGTTCCGCTTCAACCCTACATCTACCCGATCCAAGAAGGTGTTGGGGCCTCTCGAAGGTGAGATCATGGACATAGTCTGGGAGCAAGGCCCCACTACTGTGGCCGCCGTACATAAAGCCCTGCGCAGTAGAAGAGACATCGCCTATACTACTGTCATGACCACCATGAGCCGTTTGGCTCGGAAAAATTTGCTTCTGCAAGATACCTCGGCCCAGAGCTACGTCTACACGCCGAGCCTCAGCCGGGAAGACTTCGAGCGATACGTGTGCACCGGCGTGATTCGGGCCCTGCTGGAAGACTATGGCCCGTCGGTGATTGACCACTTCGTCAACATCGTGGCCGAGAGCGATCCATCGCTTCAGGAGCGCCTGCGCAGTGCCGTGTGTAAATGAGACATGGCGAGTAACGTGGTGCGTGAGGTAGATGCCGCAGGCACCCTCCCGATCCAAGGCATAAGCCCGGCGGTCTCACGGCTCGCACTTCATTTAATCGTTCACCGCGTCACTTCTTCTCTCACTTACCTTGCTTTGAACACCCGGAAGGAGTCTCCGACGATGCAAACCACAAGTACAAGTGAGGTGCAGGTCGGTCGGCCCGCACCCGACTTCACCCTTGAAGATGAAAACGGCAACAAAGTCACCCTCAGCGAATTGAGGGGCCAGCCGGTGGTGCTGGTGTTCTATCCGTTCGACTGGTCGGGTCTGTGCACCAAAGAGATATGCTCCATCCGCGACAACTACGGGCGGTGGGAAGAGCTTGGCGTTCGCGTGTTCGGCATCAGCCGCGACAGCAAGTACTCGCACAGGGCGTGGAAGGAGCATCTGGGCCTGAGCTATTCGTTGCTGGCCGATTTGAAGGGCGAGGTCGCAAAGCTGTACGGCGCATGGAACGAGGCCGCCGCCCGCGCCGACCGCATGACGGTGGTGATAGACCCTCAAGGTATAGTGCGCTACGTGGTGCACAACGACGCAGGCACCATGCGCGACATGGACGAGGCACTGCGCGCAGTGCGCGACATGGCCTCGGTCGGCCAAGGATGACCCACGGCGATCCGGCCACAGACCTGTCCTCTGGGTGCGGACACTCCGCGAGGAGGGTGGTGAGCAAAGCGAAGCACACATTACACAAGCCCCACGGCCCTGAAATTGGGCCAAAAGCCGAAGACCTTCCGGGGCCTGCTCTGCGGGAAGTATTGCTGTCGGCTCGGCCTTCTGATGCCTTCCTGCTCTGGGCGTGCACGGGCCGCCTGCGCGAACTGCTCCCCGAACTGGATGCGTTGCGCGGAGTGAGCCAGCTCCCTGCCCACCGCGACGATGCTTTCATGCACACCTTGAAGGTGGTGGATGCCATCGAACCCACGCCCGTGCGCCGGTGGGCGGCTTTGCTGCACGATATAGGAAAGGCTGCCACCTTCATCGAGACCCCGGAGGGCCGGTCGCGCTTCTTCGACCACCACCGCATCGGTGCCGAGATGGTGCCCCCCATCATGTCGCGCTTTGGGGAACCGCCGGAGCTGATCGCGCATGTGCAGCGCCTTGTGCAACTGCACATGCGCCCCATATCGTATACGCCCGAATGGTCCGACGCCGCCGTGCGCCGCCTGATTGCCGAGGCCGAGCAGGGGCGCGGGGAACAGGGCTGGCGTGACCTGATGGCGCTGGCGCGGGCCGACCTGCGTGGCTACTTGCCCGAACCCATTGACCGGGGGCTTTCGGTGCTGGACCAACTGGAACGGCGGGCCGCCCGCCTGTTGTACGGTTCGTCTCTGCCGCAAGGCGCGGGGTCAGAAGCAGGGGCGAACACAGTCGCAGAAGAAGCAGATGCCCAACCCCGCTCGCCGCTCGACGGGCACGAGTTGATGGCGTTAGCGGGCCGCCCGCCCGGCCCATGGGTGGGTGCGCTCAAGGAGTACCTGAGAGCACAGGTGGAGCAGGGCCTGCTCCACCCTGACGATCGGCAAGCGGCGCGGGAACTTGCATTGCGCTGGCTTGACCGGCTCGACCCCCATACGTAGCTGCAAAAGCAAGAGCCAGAGCCGAGACCTGCACATCTCTTCTCTCCATCCGACCGGCTCGTGCTTCATCACCACCGACGACGGAGGCGCGAAGGGCGGCATTTGCTTACGATGATTGCTGAATACCATGCGCATATTCCCCACCCCCCCATATCATGACGAGCCTGAACTTCTGGACAGCGCCGATGGCGTCAGTTCCGATGACCTCGAAGCCACCCTGCGCGATATACGCCGGGCCAATATTTTCGGGCTGGGCACGCGAGTGATACTCCACCACCTGTCGCGCTTTGTGAGGGGCCACCCGGCAGACCGACCCTTGCGCGTGCTCGACCTCGCCACCGGCTCCGGCGATATTCCGGAAGAGTTGTGTAGGTGGGCGCAGCGCCGTGGCCTTCGCATATCGGTAGTGCTCTCGGATATCAGCGAACCCATACTGCACGTGGCACGGAGGCGCTTGCGAGAGCGAGGCTTCGACGACAGGATGAGCTTCGTGGTGTGCGACGCCAGCAGGCCGCCCTTCGACGATGGCTCGTTCGACGTGGTGCTGTGCTCGCTCAGCTTTCACCACCTCAACCCATATCAGGCCGCGCAGGCGCTCAAGCACATGGCGCGCATAGCCCGGCTGGGCCTGATAGTCAACGATATCTACCGTGCGCGGGGGGCATGGTACATGGCACTGGTGCTCACCAGACTGACGACGCACAATAGGCTCACCCGGCACGACGGCCCCGCTTCGGTGCTGAGAGCCTACACGCCTGTCGAGCTTGCCCGTCTGGCCGCGCACGCGGGCATATCCGCCCACATATACCGGCACCCGTTCTGGCGGGTGGCGCTCGTGCTGGACAAGCGAAAGGAGACGGAACAGGTATAAACTGGTATAAGTGGAGCGTAACCAGTTCTTTTTGAGAAGCAAATACCTGCCGACGGCGGGGGAACTATCGTGCGGGCGGGATACCCGCGCTTCTAGCTTCCGCAAAGGGCGTCTCTTGTGGGTGCCCCTACGAGCGATTTCACGGCCTTTCTAGACACAACGCGATATTATGCCTCGATCCACAGCTTATGATGTCATAGTAGTGGGCGCAGGACCCGCAGGGTCGGCGACGGCTGCGCTGTTGGCGGGGCGCGGCCTGCGCGTGCTGCTGCTGGACCGCGCCGCCTTCCCACGCGATAAGCCCTGTGGCGAATATGCCAGCCCGGAGACCGAGAACATATTGCGCAGGCTGGGCGCTCTCGATGCCGTGGAGCAGGCGGGCGCCCGCCGGTTGCGGGCCTTTCGCGTGATAAGCCCCGCGGGCCACGTCTGTTCGATGGACTATGCGGACTCAGATTACGCGGGCCACCCCCAACACGGCTCAAACCCGAACCAAGCGCCTGCGGTGCTTGCCACGTCCCGGCGCGCTCTGGACGCCGTGCTCGTGGATCACGCGAGACGGCGCGGCGCCGAAGTGCGCGAGCGCGTCAAAGTGGAGTCTATTATAGCGCACGACGGGCGGGTCACAGGTGTGCTGGCACGCGACCTGCGGGGCACTCAAGAGATACAGGCTCGGCTCGTGGTAGGGGCCGACGGGGTGCACTCGGTGGTGGTGCACAGTCTGGGAATCGCCGCGCCCATACGCTGGCCGCGCAACCTCGGTCTGGTGGCGCATTACCGTGGCTACCTCGGGCTGGACGACTGGGGCGAGATGCACGTGTCTCATCGCGGTTATGCGGGGTTGGCCCCTCTATCGGACGGTGTGGTGAACGTGGGGCTGGTCATGCCTATGCGCTACGCGGTGGGCACCGGCCGGATGAGTGCCGTGCGGCGGTTCGAGGCGTTTGCCTTTTCGTTCGAAGGTGTGGCACGCGCCTTGGCGGGAGCCGAACGGGTGTCGCCGGTCAGGGGTGTGGGGCCGGTGGGTGCCCGTGTGCGGCGCACATCGGGTGCCGGCTACCTGCTGGTGGGCGACGCGGCGGGTTTCTTCGACCCATTCACCGGCGAAGGGGTATACCGGGCACTGCGCGGAGCCGAACTGGCCGCCGAGGTGGCCGCAGACGCTCTGGAGCGCCACGACCTGTCCGCCCGCTCTCTGGCGCGCTACAGCAAGTTGAGGCGGCGGGAATTTCTCGCCAAAGACCTGCTGTGCAGACTGGTACAGCTCTTCGTGGCCGTGCCGCCCGCCATGGATTATGCGGTACTGCGCCTTGGCCGTCGGCAGGGGGTACGGAAAGTGCTTACCGCAACGCTGGGAGACCTCGCCGACGCGCGCACGGCCCTGTCGCCCCGTTTCCTGTTCGAGCTTCTCAGACCTTGACTGCGAACCGGAGCCGACATATCGCCAAGCGGCACGCTTTCCACCGACGATAAGATAAGTTACGAGGGGACCATGCTGACCAGCAATCATATAGCCATCCGTGCCGACTATGAACGCATCTTCGAGCTGGCCGCCCGCGTGGAGGACTGGGGACGCATCCTGCCCCATTACCGCTACGTGAAACTGCTGCGCAGGCAGGGCAACCGCAAGTGGGTGCGTATGTCGGCCCGCCGCGACTTCATCCCGGTGACTTGGAGCGCAGTGCAGACTGTCTACCCCGGCACACCTGACCATCCGGGGCGAATCACCTTCGACCACATACGCGGTGTGGTCAGAGGCATGCACGTGGAGTGGACCTTCTCGCCACGCGATAACGGAGAGGTAGAGGTCACCATTACCCATCACCTACAACACCCACCTTTCCCCGTCAGATTGCTGGGCGAGAGGCTCATAGAGATAATAGTGGGCCGGGGCTTCATAGGTTACATCGCAGGCAAGACATTGCGGCGCATCAAATATCTGGCAGAGAGACAAACATGAGCACGAGCGGACCGGACGGACGGGGCAGGCGCGTGGCGATCACAGGCATCGGGGCCATAACGCCCATCGGCAGCGGCAAAGGTGGCCTCTGGGCGGGGGTGCTGGCGGGGCGCTCGGCGGTAAGGCGTATGGATCGGTTCGACCCGCAGGGTTTCCGATCACAGGTCGCCGCGCCGGTGGACCCCTTCGACCCGCTGGACCATCTAGAACCACAACGCGCCCGTAGGCTGGACCGCTATTCCCAGTTTGCCATGGCTGCTGCCCAGCAGGCCGTGCTCGATTCGGGGCTTTGCCTGTCGTCCGCCGATGCGGAGCACACCGGAGTGTATCTGGGCAGTGCGTTGGGGGGCCTGTCCTTCGCCGAGGAGCAGCATGCCGCGTTCCTCAACGGGGGCCTGCGCTCGGTCAACAATATATTGGCGCTGACAGTGTTTGGCTCGGCGGCTTCGTGCAACATCGCCATGGACATGGGCTTACACGGTCCCAACCAGACCAACGCCAACTCGTGCGCGTCAGGTGCCGTGGCAATAGGCGAGGCCTTCCACCTGATAAAGCGGGGAATGGCGCGGGTCATGCTCGCGGGCGGGGTGGAAGCGCCGCTCGCCCCATTGATATTTGGCGCGTTCGACCTGATACGCGCCCTGTCGAGCAACTCCAACCACTGCCCGGAGCGGGCCTCGCGTCCCTTCGATGCACAACGGGATGGTTTTGTGCTGGCCGAGGGCGCGGCGGTGCTGGTGCTGGAGGACTACGAGCACGCAAAGGCCAGAGGGGCCACCATCTATGCGGAGGTGCTCGGCTACTCTACCACGACCGATGCTTACCACATGACTGCTCCCCGCCCTGACGGAGCGCAGGCCGCCCGCGCTATGCGTGAGGCGCTGGCTGAAGCGTGCCTTGGGCCTTCGGAGATCGACTACATCAACGCTCATGCCTCTTCTACCCCGCTCAACGATAGGACCGAGACGCGCTCTATCAAAGATGTGTTCGGCGAGCATGCCTATCGAATACCCATAAGCGGCACCAAGGCCATGCACGGCCACGCGCTGGGGGCCAGCGGGGCCATAGAGCTGGCTATCGCCTGCCTTGCGTTGCAGCACGACTACCTGCCACCGACTATCAACCTGCACAACCCCGACCCCGAATGCGATCTGGATTACGTGCCCAACGAGGGTCGCCATAGGCGCATCAACACCGTGCTGTCCAATTCGTTTGGGTTTGGGGGGATCAACGCCTGCGTGGTGTTGGGCAGGGTATGAGCATGCGCCGGGTCGCTCGACAGCCCTCGCTTCAGGCCGCTACCTGCACCTTTTCGATCGGTTGAGCGTTCCGCACGTGCGGGTTGAGGGTGGTGAGCACGGCGAACAGCAGGAGCCACCCGAAATAGAACATGATAGTGGGGGTGGTGCCCGTGCGCTCCAGCAGGAAGTGGGGCATCACCACATACAGCGGGTAGAGCAGTGCCCACAGCCACACCACCGCGATGATCACCTGCCCGCTCCACAACAGCATGTAGTCGCGGTTGCGCCACAGGGGTGGGTGGCCTTCAGGCTTCTCGAACTCCTCAGGTTCGGCAGGAGCTTCTCGCACCGGCACGCTTTCGACCGGGTCGTCGTCGCCTGCGGCCCCGGCAGGTGTGACCTGTGTGGACGGGGGCACGGGTACAGCGGGTGTGGAGCGCTCTTCCATTCTTGCGAATACCTCTCGATTCGATCAGGTGTCTATTGTGTAACCGTGGTGGTGACGGGACCTTCCTCGCCCCGCCCGGCAAGGGCTTCTTCGTCTTCGAGTAGCGGCTCCGGTTCAGAGGTGGAGGTGGCCGGCTTGCCACGCTCTGCGGCCAGCCACTCCAGCCATGCCTTGTCCTCGACCCGCAGGAGATAGGGGTTGAACAGTTGGGCGGTGCAGAACAGCACGAGGACGGCGCCCAGCACAGTCATCACCATGCCGGGGTTGAACAGCCCGCCCAGCAGGCCGGCCAGCGCGGTGCTGAGGGGCCACGTGAACTGGGCGATCACCCGGCGCACGGCAAACACCCGGCCTTGCAGGTGGCGGGGGGTCTGGGTCTGCCAGATGGCCTGCGAGTGGGCAT
>DAOTTC010000047.1:0-2270 GCA_034437815.1 Chloroflexia bacterium
CTTCCAGTCGGGCTTCGCCACCAATCAGGCCATCATTCAGGCCCTGCTGGAAGAGCAGGACGCGGTCATCTCGGACGAGCTGAACCACGCCTCCATCATAGACGGCATACGCCTGTCCAAGTGCCGCCGCTACATCTACAGGCACATGGACATGAACGACCTCGAAGACAAGCTCAAGCAGGCGCAGGACGCGCGCACCAAACTGATCATCACCGACGGAGTGTTCAGCATGGACGGCGACATCGCCCCCCTCAAAGACATCGTGGAACTGGGCGAGCGCTACGGGGCGGCGGTGTACGTGGACGACGCGCATGCTTCGGGCGTACTGGGCAGGAACGGGCGGGGGAGTGTGGACCACTGGGACCTGCACGGTCGGGTGGACATTCAGGTGGGCACCTTCTCCAAGGCCATCGGCGCGCAGGGCGGCTATGTGGCTGGCATACAGCCCCTGCGCGATTTCCTGATCCACCGCGCAAGGCCCTTCCTGTTCTCCAACGCCCTACCCCCCAGCGTGATCGCCTCGTGCATCGCGGCCATTGATGTGCTGGAGACCGAGCCTGAATTGATTGACAGACTGTGGGACAACACCCGCTATTTCAAGGGGAAGCTGGCCGGGCTGGGCTTCGACATCGGGCAGAGCGTCACGCCAATCACGCCGGTGATCGTGGGCAGTGCCGAGCGAGCCATGCGGCTGAGCGACCGCCTGTTCGAAGAAGGGGTGTTCGCTCAGGGCATCGGCTACCCTACCGTGCCCGAAGGCAAAGCACGCGTGCGCACCATCGTCACCGCTGCCCACACCCGCGAGAACCTCGACACGGCCATCGCCGCCTTCGAGAAGGTGGGGCGTGAACTGGGCATCATCTGACAGGATGGGGCCAGAGCTTAGAGGTCCGGGGCGAGGGTCAGCACGCGCACGGGGCGCGGGTGTCCTCGCCCGCATCCATGCCCAATGCGAGCGAGATGCCCGCGCTTCCGACAGCCTCCAACTCCCGACCGGGCCTTGGAGCGGGGCGCGGTTTTTGCTAAACTGATTGCAAAAGCACACATCTGCGTGTTGGCATCCATCCCGAGGAGGATTTGATATGCAGATCAATCTGGACGAGAACGAGGTGTCGGCTGTGCTGGAGGCCCTTAATTACTACCTCCCCAACCTGCGCGACGAGGTATACAAGACCGAAAATTACGACATGCGCGAGTCTCTCAAGGCGCAGGAAGCGGCCATCAAAAGCGTGATTGCCAAGCTTGGGGGTTCGGTGGCCGAATCCACCATCTCCGATATAGGGGCTAAGAACCCGCCGTGGGGAGGGTGAGAAGCGCACAGGCACACAGGTACCCTCAAGGTGAAGCTGGCGGGGGTCGGCGTCGTGTTGCGACGGATGGCTGGCCCCCGCCGTATGTTTGTCGTTTTTGAACTGCTTTACGGGCGGCTCTGGCATTTTGCATGTATCCATGCACTGGCCCGGAACTTTTGCCCACACTGCCCGTCTAATGCTGTAGGTCCCACCCTCACGTCTCCCGTGGAGGTATGATGTATGCAAATGCGATTGCGTATGGCCGAAACGATGCTGGCACGCCTGCCTGCGTTTGCGATGGTGTGCGCGGTTTGCGTGCTGTTTGTGCAGGTTGTGCCGGGCACGCCCGCATCCAGCGCTCAGGTCGAAGCTCCCGCACAACTGCCACCGGGCTTCAAGATGGAGCTGTACGCGCAGGGCCTGCGCACCCCACGTTTCGTGTCTTTCTCGCCGGAGGGCGACCTGTACGTGGCCGAGTTCGGCCAGATTGACAACGCCATCAAAGTACTGCCCGACCGCAACCACGACGGCAGGCCCGACCGGGTGGTGACGTTCGCTTCGGGCCTGTACGCGCCCAACAATGTGGCTTTCTACAACGGCGCTGTGTACGTGGGCGAGCCGGGGCGTATCTGGCGGCTGGTAGACACCGACGGCGATCTGGTGGCCGACCGGCGCTCGGTGGTGGTGGATGGCCTGCCAGCCGATGGCCGCCACCGCACCCGGACCGTGGGCTTCGGGCCGGACGGCAAGATGTACATCAATATCGGCTCGTACAACGACGATGCCCCGGAAACCCCGGCGCGCGCCACCATCTGGCAGTATAACCCCGACGGCAGTGGCGGGCGGGTGTTCGCAAGTGGCCTGCGCAACACCGTGGGCTTCGATTGGGATCCGGTCACCGGCCAGATGTGGGGCGTGGACAACGGGGCCGACGATCTGGGCCGGAACCAGCCGCCCGACGAACTCAACCTGCTGGTG
>DAOTTC010000048.1:0-3422 GCA_034437815.1 Chloroflexia bacterium
ATGGGATAGCCCTGCTGGGCCAGCCCACCGTTCTGCGTCCAGTACTCTAAGAACCGCCCACGCACCGTCTTGCCGGTTTCGGGGAAGGTATATGCCTGTTGCTCAGGCGATTGAGTGCTGGTCACCCCGCCCACTATGATGTCGGCCACCATAGGTGGGTGGAATTCGCAATAGTAGTGGTATCTGCCCGGTTTGCGGAACACCATCGTCCAGCTCTGCCCCGTCTTAAGCTCTGGGGACACGTTCAGCTCCGGGCCTTCCAGTATGGCGATATTATGGCTTTCGCGGTCGTAATTGGTCCACGTCACCCTGTCACCAACAGCTATGTTGAGCGTTTGGCCTTCGCGTGCGCCTGCACCGGCACCACCGCTCAAGAACTTGTAATCCCTCATCTGCACCAGCCGGTCGGCGGCGATGGCCGTCTGTGTACCAAACGGCCCGGCCACCCCTCCCATCGGCACCGACAGTATACCGACTGCCAGCGCCGCAAGCACCACCGACTTCGCGCTTCTTCGCACCTTGTTTATGCCTCTGCCTGTGCCTCTGCTTCTGCTTCTGTCTATGCTCGATGCGTCCAAGCTTGCCTCCCTCTGTGTGCTATGCACGGTAGATTCGCTAACCTTCAGGCTTTCATTATATACGCCGGGCGGATACAGTACAGATAGTGGGTTCGGACGGTTCCACCAAGAGCCGTGGCAGGGGCCAGCCCGCAGGGGAAGAGAAACGGTCGAGGGACACTTGCACCCCCGTGCCCCTGTCAACCCACATTGTTGGCGGACCGGTTTGCGCTCGGTCGGGAAGGCGGGCCGTCTCGTGTGGTATAATCAGGTCGCGCCCGACCATCGTGCATCGTGCCGGGCGGCAATTCGCAACGAGAGGAGACAAGGCAATGGACCATAACCCTGCGCCAGACAACAACACAGGCGACAGGCTGGACTGGGCACTGGTGCTTGGCTCGTCTTCGGGGTTTGGCGCGGCCACGGCGGCGGCGCTGGCCGAGGAAGCGGGCCTGAACATATGCGGGGTGCACCTGCGTCGCCCCACCGATCAGGACGCATACGAAGAGACCAAGGCGCGCATAGAAGCCGCGGGCCGGCGGTTCCTTCCCTTCAACATGAACGCCGCCAACCCCGATCGCCGCCGCGAAGCCCTCGACAAAATGGCCGAAGTGCTGGACGGCGCGGGTTTCCGTGTGTTCTTGCACTCACTGGCGTTCGGCACCCTCAAACCTTTCATCGCCGAGAAAGCCGAAGATGCCATCACCCAGATACAGATGGACATGACCCTCGACGTGATGGCTCACTCTCTGGTCTATTGGACCCAAGAGCTTGTGGCGCGGGGCATGCTGCGCCGGGGGAGTCGCATACTGGCCATGACCTCGGCAGGCTCCCAGCGGGTGGTGCCCAACTACGGGGCGGTATCCGCCGCCAAAGCCGCGCTCGAATCGCACATTCGCCAGTTGGCCATGGAATTGGCTCCTATGGGCATCACCGCCAACGCCATTCGCGCGGGCGTCACCGACACCCCCGCCCTGCGCCGCATTCCCGGCCACGAGCGCCTGATAGAAGGGGCGCTCCAGCGCAACCCGTCCGGTCGCCTGACCACCCCACAGGACGTGGCCCGCTTCATAGCCCTGCTCGCCCAGCCCGGCCCCGCTGCCGATTGGGTTACCGGCAACGTCATAGGAGTGGATGGGGGCGAGGACATCGTGGGATAGCCGCACGAAGGCACGCAGGTACGCCATAACGCCGCGGTTTGCCCGGCTTACCGCCATGAGGGCAGCGGGCGCTGTTGACACTTGTGCCTCAATTGCGTACACTAATACCGATAACCTCAACATGTTAGCGTGGGTGATGTATCTGTCTGGCGTATAATGATTGAGGGCAATCGCCGGCATATCCTTACCACCAGCCGGCGCCCCTGCCTCTCTTCGTCGAAGGGGTCAATATCATGAACAAAACATACAAGGTTGGAAGGCCGGTCAGCGAACACAGGGATCGCTCTATCACGCATGAGGTCGAGACCCTTGAGGATATGGAGTTGGCCCATGCCCAGACAGAGACCGGCTATATCGCGAACGGGGAGGCCCAGCAAGCAAGGCTGTTGAGTACCCCCGGGCGCACCTTCATGCTGGTTGGCTCGTTGGTACTGCTGGTGGTAGTGTTTTCGGCGATAGTCTGGCTGTTAAGCACGCGCAACCAAACGACCACCCAATCGGCATCCGGTACCGCCGACTTGCCCGTTGCACCGGTGGTGGAGGCCCTCGCCCCTGACTTCGAATTGGTGGACGTGCGCACCAATCGCACCCTCAAGCTGTCGGACCTGCGCGGCAAACCGGTGTTTCTCAACTTCTGGGGTACGTGGTGCCCGCCCTGCCGAGCCGAGATGCCAGAGATGCAGAAGTTTTACAACCAGCATAAGGGCCAGCTGGAGATGATCGGCATTTCTATGGGACCGCGCGATACGCCCGACATGGTACGTAGCTTCGTGGACCAGTACAGTTACACTTGGACCTTCATCCACGATGCCGATTACAGCGTGGCTACTACCTACAGGATACAGGCCGTGCCCACCTCCTATTTCCTGAATAGCGATGGAGTAATCAAAGCCGTGAACATCGGGCCGATGGACGCGCCTAAGATGGAGGAATACCTTCGGAAGATTCGGTAGCATTCGGTAGCAGGGGATCCTCAGCACACAGCACACAGCACACAGCGCACAGCGCACCAACCCGCCCGGGCGGCTACGGGTGGGCCGATCATCATAGAGGGTCTATAAGGGATCAAATATCAAGGAGGAAAGGACATAACTACATGAGCCGAAACGAACCCCCAAGGAAGCAAGTGGCCACACGCCGTGCGTCCGGCTCGCCGAAGCCCACGGTCAGGCGCACCGGCTCGTATGCACCACCGCCCAGACGCGACCCCTTCCCTTACATCATGGGCGGCATCATAGGTGCGCTGGTGGTTGGCCTGATGATGGTGGTGTTTCTGCTCGGCCAGAGCACTGCCGGCACCGGCGGCTCAGCAGGCGGGGCGGGCTCCACCTCCGGCGGCACTACCAATAACCCGCCGGCAGCCAACCCTACCGTCCCATCCAACGACCAGCAGGCCAGCACCGGCAGCGAACCGCCTCGCATCGAACTGAAGGAGTTCAAAGCCCTTTACGACGACCCGGCTCGACGGCCTGTGATCATTGACGTGCGTGCCCCGCAGGCTTATCAGGAAGGGCATATAAAAGGTGCTATCTCGTTCCCTGAAGCCGAGGTGGATGCCCGCGTCAACGAACTGCCCAAAGACAGGCTCATCGTGGCGTACTGCCAATGACCGGCTGAGAATGAAAGCGCCCGTGTGGCGAAAAAGCTTCATGACCAATACGGTTTCAGCTACGACAACCTGAAGGTGCTGCTCGGTGGTTGGACC
>DAOTTC010000049.1:0-4079 GCA_034437815.1 Chloroflexia bacterium
CGCCACCACGTCCTCGCCCTGCGCGTTGACCAGAAACTCCCCGTACAGCTTCTTCTCGCCGGTGGCCGGGTCGCGGGTGAAGGCCACGCCGGTGCCCGAATCACTGCCCATGTTGCCGAACACCATCATCACCACGTTGACCGCGGTGCCCAGATCGTGCGGGATGTTCTGGGCGTTGCGGTAGGCGATGGCGCGGGGCGAGTTCCACGAGTTGAACACCGCCTCGATCGCCAGCCGCAGTTGCTCATAGGGATCGTCGGGGAAGTCCCTGCCGGTCTCCCGCCGCACCACCTCTTTGAACCGGCGCACCAGCTCCTTGAGGTCTTCGGCGGTGAGGTCGGTGTCCAACTTGGCCCCCCGCTCTTCCTTCATCTTGTCCAGCAGGTCGTCGAAGCGCTCGGCGGGCACGCCCATCACGATGCGCCCGAAAAGCTGTATGAAGCGCCGGTAAGCGTCGTAGGCGAAGCGCTCGTTGCCCGTCAGGCGGATCAGGCCCTGAAGGGTGTCTGGGTTGAGGCCCAGATTGAGCACCGTGTCCATCATGCCCGGCATGGAATATTTAGCGCCAGAGCGCACCGACACCAGCAGGGGGTTATCGGGGTCGCCCAGCTTCTTGCCGGTCTGCTGTTCCACGGTGCGCAGGGCCTGCATGGCCTGCTCCCACATGCCCGGCGGGAACTGTTTGCCGTTGGCGTAGTAGGCACGGCAGGCCTCGGTAGTGATGGTGAAGCCGGGGGGCACGGGCAGGCCCGCGTTGGTCATCTCGGCGAGGCCTGCGCCCTTGCCGCCCAGCAGGTCGCGCATCTTGGCATTGCCCTCGTGGAACAAATACACCCATTTATGGGTGGTAGGGGCGGTTTGTTCGGTCTGGTTGGTTGCGGTTGCCATAGACCATGGTTCTCCTTTTATCTGGCTGTTGTTGAGATACGTCAAGTGAGTTCAGGCACGCTTTATTATATAACCAATGGCGCTAGTTTGACGAAAACATGGGGTCCTTCGGCTCCACCGATAATGGAGGTTTGAAGGGGGCCGATCTAAGCCACCTGTTCGGCGGGTACTCTCTGGGTGCGGGGGTATAGATATCACCCGGCTCTTTGCTTTTTCCTACATATGGGGGGCTCGGCCCACGAATCCATGTCCCAACCCTGTGGTTGAACCGTTGGCGGGCGAGATGCCCACGCCCCGAAAACTGGCACCATCCCGGTCAGGCATGGGGGCCGAGGCCGCACGGAACAAAAGCTCACGCTGTAGCGTTATATCAACAGATGCGCTCCACACTGCGGAGCGGCAACTGTAAATTTGAACACACAGAGCCGGAGACACAACTAGTGAACGGTGAACACCGAAAGATGGAGAAGCACATGCTGGTTTTGAAACATTACGCTCCCCGTATCTCGCTGTTGGCGCTGGCCGCGCTGATGGTGGTTGCATGCGGGCCGAGGGGCGGGCAGCCGGGCACACCAGCAACAGGCCCGGGGGCCGAAGGCACACCCACTCCCCCCGCTACCCCGCCGCAGCAGGCCACTCCCACCGCCCCACCTTCTTCGGGCGTGGTCGTGGGCACCGCCGTGGTAGAGGATATCGACGTGATGTTGCTCGAATCGTTTCCGGTGCAAGTTCGTGTGGTAGCCAGAGGCTACTTGCAGGATTCGTGCACCAAAATCGCCCGCGTCAATCAGACACGCGAGGGCAATACCTTCAAGGTAGGAATTATCACCGAGCGGCCGAGCGGCGCCATGTGCACTCAGGTCATCGTGCCGTTCGAGGAGACCATCTCCCTCGACGTGGCCGGGCTGAAAGCAGGCACATATACAGTAGATGTAAACGGCGTGACCGAGACGTTCGAGATGAAGGTTGACAACTCGCTGCCCTGACGCGACGGGCGCCGGCCCACGGCGCCGGCAGGCGAATGAGACCGATAGGACTATTTTCCTACGGGAAAGCACACGATCTGGGGCAACTTGGTAGTTGCCCCACCGTTTTTGAATCGGGTAAACTTAACGCCTGCGGCCCGGTTCGCCGTTCCCCTATGACAATAAGGCCGCAGGGCCGGAGAGAAGAGAGGAGAGGATGCGCGTTCGCACCGCTACGCTGATATTCATGCTGGTACTGGCGGCCATGCCGGTGCCGGGCAGTATGGTTGCATATTCTCAGAAGGCCGGAGCGGACAGCAGTGGCAGTCGCCCGCCGATGTTCACTCCCCAGCCCACTAGTACAGGACAGGCGGGCACGGCTACACCCTACCCCACACCCACGCACAGCCACAGTTCAAAGCCGCCCGCACAGGGTGCGCAACTCGTGCAACCCTCCATGTTCGGCATGAACCTCTATCTGACCGGGTTCGAGCGGAGCGACGGTCAGGCCAACGCGCTGGCCGGGATGGCCGTGCAGGCAGGGGTCAAATGGTCGCGAGAGGAATTGTCGTGGGCCAACATCGAGGACAGGGGCAAGGGCCAGTTCAACACAGACAACATAGCGGTGTACGACCGGCGGATCGCCTTGAACACCAACAACGGCATTCAGGTAATCGGCATGCTGCTCACCACCCCGCGGTGGGCGGGCGTGCCCTGCAACGCATCTGCATGGTGGTGGTGCGCGCCCCGCAACTCGCAGGATTACATTGACTTCGTGCGATGGGCGGTGACCCGATGGCGCGACCGCATACAGGTATGGGAGATATGGAACGAGCCGGACGTGCCCATAACCTTCGACTGCGGCACCAGTTGCAACCGGGTGGCTAAATACGCCGAAATGCTGGCCGGGGCGTATGCCACCATCAAGCAGGTTGACCCCAACGCGCGTGTGCTGATCGGCGGGCTGTCCGTGCACGACTACAACAACGGGGGGATGGCCTTTCTGGATCAGGTGGTGGCCGCGTCCGGCGGGGCGATCAACTTCGATGCGCTGTCCATCCATACATACATGCCCGACCGCGTGCCCGAAAGCATGGAACCCACTCACTTGATACAGAACTTCCAGTACCGCCTGTACATGGCTAACGACTGGATCAATCGCCACGGAGGGCGGCCATCGGAGATATGGGTCACCGAGGACGGGCGGAGCACCTGCGTGAATTGCTATCCATCGTTCCGGTGGACCGAGGATCAGCAGGCTTCGATGCTGGCGCGCATGTATGGCATCGCCGCATCCACCCCGCGCGTGGTGCATTTCAACTACTTTCAGTTCGAGGACAAGTTCAACAACCCTGACGACCTGTGGGGCGGCATGGCTATCGTCAGGGATGACCTCAGTGTCAAACCGGCGTATAGCGCTTACAGAACCGCTGTGAGGATGCTGGATGGGGCCACCTACACAGGCATGGGGCCGCAGATGATACCCGGCAACAACCCTCACCAACCCGACACGTCGGATTACATAGGCTTCGATTACCGCTTCCTGCGAACCGGCACCTCGATCCACATGGTCTGGCGGGTGAACGACACCGTGACCGTCAATTACCCGGTGGAGACCGCGCAGGTAGACGTGGTGGACAGGGACGGGGGTACCACACGCGTCACCGCCAGTAACGGCACCATACGCCTCACCATCAGCCCTCGGCCCGTGTATGTGGTGAGCGTGGGCACCCTGCCGCGCTTCATCGACGTGCCACCCGGCTCCACTTTCTATGCCTACATAGAGTGTTTGGCCGACAGGGGCATTGTGGGTGGGTACTCGGACGGCACCTTCCGGCCCGGCAACCCCATAACGAGGGGCCAGTTGGCAAAGATAGTGGCTAACGCCGCAGGCTTCTCCGAGCCTGTGTCGGGCCAGACCTTTGTGGACGTGCCCCCCACCCACACCTTCTACGTGTACATCGAGCGCATGGCAAGGAGGGGCATCATCGGTGGGTACTCGGATGGCACATTCCGACCGGACAATCAGGCCACAAGAGGGCAAATCTCCAAGATAGTAGCCAACGCTGCCTCCATACAGGACCCGATCCCCTCCAACCGGCAGAGCTACACCGACGTACCACCCGGCCACACCTTCTGGGTGTACATCGAGCGTCTTACGGCAAGGGGCATCATCGGTGGGTACAGCGATGGCACGTTCCGACCGGACAACAACGCCACGAGGGG
>DAOTTC010000050.1:0-29962 GCA_034437815.1 Chloroflexia bacterium
ATGGGATAGCCCTGCTGGGCCAGCCCACCGTTCTGCGTCCAGTACTCTAAGAACCGCCCACGCACCGTCTTGCCGGTTTCGGGGAAGAAGCGGCTCCCTGTTTGAGCATACACACCGGCGGAGATGTGGGCGGCAGCGGAAGCGGATGGCGTCATGAGGCCGGTGAATACCACCACCACGGCCATCACAGCCGATAAGTATCTCATGCGACTCCGCACATGAGTAGATACCATGATGTTCCCTTTCTAACGCAGTTTACTGTAACGGGGAAGGACCGCGCCTTTTGCTATTGTTATATAATACCAGCAATGGGCATTTGTGTGTACTCAGGACAAAGCGAGGATGAGCAAGCAAGTGCAATTCACCAACCTGCTTCAACTGGAATCTCTGGCCCGCGAGCTGTTGGAGCCTTCGTATTTCGATTATATAGCGGGGGGCGCAGACGACGAGTTGACCATCCGGCGCAACCGCGAGGACTTCGAGCGCATTGTGCTGAGGCCGCGCATGCTGGTAGACGTGAGCGAGGTGAGCACCTCCACCACTGTGCTGGGCACCCCTATCAGCCTGCCGGTGATGTTGGCCCCCACCGCCGGCCACAAGATGTGTTGCCCCGATGGAGAGATGGCCACCGCGAGGGCAGCCTCGGCCATGGGCACTGTGATGGTACTGTCTACCCTGTCCACCACGTCCCTCGAAGACGTGGCTTCGGCCGCTCCCGGCCCCAAGTGGTTCCAACTGTACGTGTACAAAGACCGAGAGGTCACGCGCACTCTGGTGCAGAGGGCTGAGGCCGCCGGATATCGGGCACTGTGTGTGACGGTGGATGTGCCTCTCATAGGCAACCGCGAGCGCGACCTGCGTAACGCTTTCACCTTCCCCTACCCACTGCCTAACTTTGCCGGGTTCGAGCAAGCCGGGCTGGAGAAATTGCCCATCGGTGTGGTGAACGTGCAGTCAGGGCTGGGCGCCTACATCGCGTCCAAATGGGATCCGTCGCTCTCATGGAAGGACATAGAGTGGTTCCGTTCCATCACCAGACTGCCCATGGTCATTAAAGGGGTGCTCACAGCCGAGGACGCAGTGCTGGCTGCCGATCACGGGGCCTCGGCCGTTGTCGTCAGCAACCACGGTGGCCGTCAACTCGACTCGGTGCCGTCGGGTATAGCCGCCCTGCCTGAAGTGGCAGAGGCGGTGG
This sequence comes from Chloroflexia bacterium, assembly GCA_034437815.1. Taxonomy (GTDB): domain Bacteria; phylum Chloroflexota; class Chloroflexia; order QHBQ01; family JADMIH01; genus JADMIH01. The sequence goes on from DAOTTC010000050.1 coordinate 1,196, forward strand.
GCGACCGTCTGGAGATATACATGGACGGAGGCGTGCGGCGCGGCACTGACGTGCTCAAGGCGCTGGCTCTGGGAGCACGCGCTGTGCTCATAGGCCGCCCCTATATGTATGCGCTGGCCGTGGGAGGCGAAGAGGGTGTACGCCGTGCCCTAGAGATATTGCGTCAGGAGATTTCGAGGGCCATGGCGTTGTCGGGCCGGCCTGCGGTCTCTACTATAGACCGCTCTCTGGTCGCCTATCATGACCGCAGGTGAAACCCCGCTCCCGCTCGCAACAGCGAACGAGCACGGCTACACCTCAGCCTTGGCGGATACAAGCGCCTACTCCCCTGTTCCATCCTGTTTGGCGAAGCCGGTAAGCACGCCATGCTTTTTGTGATATAATTCACTTGCCGGGGTATGAGGGTGTCCCCCAGTTCCCACTTGTCTTCTCCCCTCAAATGGGGGTGCAGGGGAGCACCCCTGCCGGGGGTTGTGGGGGTGTACCCAGTCCCTACTTCTCGATTCACAGCCTTTATTTGGAGAATTGGTCTCAGTCGTGCAGGTTGCCGATAGAATAGAAAGGAGACAGCATGGCAACAGACGATCGCGCTCTGAGCGATGTTTCTGCTTCGGCACGCACTTCGACGTACAATGCGGAGCAGCCATCCGAGTACTCAGTAGTCAAGCCGAGCAGGCGAGCGGCCCCTCTTGATTTCGACTCCGTTCTTGCCCCCACTTGCATGGTCTGGGCGATGTTCATCGGTCTGGGCATCATAGGCATCACCATCCTCCTGTGGATAATCAGCACCGGACTGCGGATGATATAGCCGATATGACGTAGGCCAAGAAGATATATAAAGCATATGGACTGTGGAGGCCGCATTTCCAGATGCCGCTGAGCATCGGCGAACGGCACAGGGGTGTAGGGGGAAGATTGGTTGGTGAGGAATAGCCAAACTGTGCTATAGACCGACTGCGCCGTATCGTGTACATTTGTACCGGTAAGAGCAGCTCGTTGGGCCATCTGGCCGGTGTTTTTTACCAGTCCTATTACCTTCTTGCCCTGTTGGATACTCGGTACTGCTCAACGGGCTGCTCTTTTCTATGAGTTGGCGCACTCTGTGGGTGTGGGGATGTCCCCAGCCCCCAATTCTCCCAACAGTCGAGGAAATCGAAATTGTTGCTTCACATGGATAGAAACGGGCAGAACAGCTTACACGCCGCTCGGCGCGTATTCGGTCTTATCCCCATATTGGTCTTTCTACTCACATTGATGCTTTTTGCGGCATCCGCCGAGCCTTCCCCTCAGCACTTCCTGCAACTGGTGTTACGGGCGATAGTGGCATCCCTTGCGTCTTGTCTGGTCTGTGTGGCCGCCTATGGCTTCTATCGCTATCTAGTTGATCGCTCTCCCGGTTTGTAGACAGGCACGACCGAGCCACTGCCGCGCTCTCTGAAAAGGGTCATACCGATCGAGCTAGGGGCACCACAGGGGCGACCTTTGTGGTCGCCCCTGAATGTTATACACCTGTAATGGTATGCACGTACGCGTAGAATAGGGGGAGAATAGGGCAGAGGGGCACCTTGTGGGTGCCCCTCTGCCCTATCAGATGGCCGTAGGGGTCAGCGATACTGCCCCCTAACCGAGTTGTTCATCCATCACGCTCTCCATGATGGACAGCGCCGTGTCTGCCGTCTGCTCGTCCAGAATGAGAGGTGGGCAAAAGCGTATGGTGGAAGGTCCGGCACCGAGCAACAACAGCCCGTTCTCGAACGAACGGTTCACTATGCGGTCGCGTAATTCGGGGGCGAACGCCTTGGTCTGCCGGTCGGCCACGATCTCCACGCCGATCATCAAGCCCTTGCCGCGCACGTCGCCAACGAAGGGGTAGCGGTCAAGCCACGTGCGAATGCGGCGCATTATGTGCTCACCCACCTTCACGGCGTTGTCCATCAGCCCCTCTTCCAGAAGGCGGATGGTGGTCAGCGCGGCTTCCACCGCCAGAGCGTTACCGCCATAGGTGTTGGCGTGCGCCCCCGACGGCCATGTCATCATGCTCTTGCGGGCCACAATCGCGCCCATGGGCATGCCCGAAGCGATGCCTTTGGCTATGCACACTACATCCGGCACCACACCCCAATGCTCGATGGCGAACATTTTGCCTGTACGCCCCATGCCCGACTGCACCTCGTCCACCACAAGGGGTATGTGATAACGGTCGCACAGCTCGCGCAGGGCTGGGTAGAAGTCGTCAGGCGGTATCACATAGCCGCCCTCACCTTGAATGGGTTCGACGAATATGCCGGCCACCTCCTGTGGAGACACCAGATGTCGGAATATGGTTTTTTCAATGTACTCCACACAGGCCCTGCCCAGCCGGTCGGCAGGCGCATCGAAGGGCGGGCGATAAGGGTTGGGGAAAGGCGTATGGTAAATGCCGGCCAACAGGGGCTGGAAGCGCGTGCGGTGCAGTGCTTTGCTGGACGACAGCGACATCGAACCATAAGTGCGCCCGTGGAATGCCCCTGTGAAAGCTATCAGCGCGGGCCTGCCGGTGTGGTAGCGGCACAGTTTCATGGCCCCCTCAATAGACTCGGTGCCCGAATTGGTGAAGAACACTTGCTTCTCGAAGTCGCCGGGGGTGATGCGGCACAGCGTCTCGGCCAACTCCACAGCGTTGGGCAGATAGAAGTCGGTGCCCGCCATGTGCACGTACTTTTCGGCCTGCCTTTGGATGGCCTCTACTATCCGGGGATGCGCGTGCCCGGTAGCCAGCACCGCCACGCCCGCGGTGAAATCTATGTATTTGTTGCCGTCCACGTCCCACACAAAATTCCCTTTGCCATGGTCCATGACAAAGGGATAGGAACGAGTATAGGACGGCGAGATGACGACCTCATCGCGTTTGATCAGCTCCGCGGCTTTTGGCCCCGGCAGGGGACTGTGGATTTCAGGGGTGGGGTCTGTTATCGTGGGGGTTGCCGGAGTGTCGGTTTTCATCGTCATGCATAGTCCTCCATTGGCTAAAGGTTACCACGCCGTAACGCTCACTTGATACGGTCACTGACCATTGTAACATACCGACGCACGCCCCACCAAACGATCTCGGGACGTGGGCTCTGGCAATAATCGTGGGTCGGCAGCATCAGAGATTGGTCACTAAGACGCCAAGAGCCACCAAGGGCATCAATTCCCCCCACCCCCATCCCATCACCCCCGGTCCCCCTCTCCCCTATGTGAGAGAGGGGGTGAAGGGGTGAAGGGTTACCATTAGATACATACGGGTGATCACCGACCGGGGCGTGCCTGCTACTATGCGACACTATGCTGGTATAATGGGGAGGGTGCAGAGTATAGTTGGAGCGAGCGGCATCACACTGCACCGACTTTGAAGTCAAGGCCCACACCGTAGACGGTTATGACACCTGTGACATCTCTGGACGAGCACCGAATAGCCGTGGTCGTGCTGGCGGCAGGGCGCGGAGAGCGGATGGGTGATGAACAGGGGTCTAAACTGCTGTTGCCATGGCGGAACGGCAGGCCTATAATCTGGCACACTGTGCACAACGCGCTGGGCTTTCGGCCAAGCCAATTGGTAGTGGTGGTACGACCCGACCTGCCTGAATTGACCGGTGCGGTGCGCGATCTGCCCGTGCAATGCGTGCCCAATCCGCGGTACCGGCAGGGCATGGGCACATCTTTGGCGGCAGGCATAGACGCTCTGGAAGGGGGCATCCGAGCCGTGCTGGTGATGCTGGGTGACCAGCCGGCGGTGCACCCTAATATAATCGCCGAACTGCTGGCTGCCTATCTGAAGCAGGGCAAACCCATCACCATGCCGGTATACGGCGATCACGTGGGGCCGCCGGCCCTGTTCACCCGCCACATGTTCCCCGAACTGCTCAAATTACGGGGAGATATAGGAGGTCGCCAACTGGCGGCCAACCACCCACGCCAAGTGTGTTTGGTGCCGTTCAGCGCCGATATGCAGCCCCTAGATGTGGATACTTCGGAGGACTATCATTCGGCCTTGCGCGAAGAGCAAGCAGACAGGCCCGGTACGTAAGACATTGAGGACATCGTATACCCCCATACCCCTCCACTAGGGTTCGCCCCATTTGTCGGGTTGCTTGCCTGTTGGGTGTGCGACATGCTACACTATGAAAAACCGAATCGGCCTGCTATTCGTTGTTTATATCAAGTTGTGTCTGTCACAAAGCGGGTATGGAGAGGCAAAAGCCCTCCCCCGGCCCCCATATCATTCGTCTCGCTATCTGCCGGCAGTCTGAGCCGCAGGCAAGAGCAGGGGATGTTCGAAGGTTAGATGCACGGAAGGACGGGATTTCCATCAGATGGACATGCGAACCACTAGACCAATCCGTTGTGCACAGCTATTGGCGGTAGCCGCTCTCATTGCGACCTCGTTGCCCTTCTCCGGCGCTGCGCTTGCCCGCCCGGCAGTGGCGTTGCCCGCTTCCATGCCTTTCGTCGATTCGGCATTCGAGACAGTATGGATGCGCAACGACCAGCCCGTAGCTGCGCGTGCGGTGGCCCGGTCGTGGACGTGGGGGCCTGCGCCCATGGCCGCCGGTCTGGAGCCGTACGCCGACGCACCCGATGGGTCGGGCAAGCGGCTGGTGCAATACTTCGATAAGGCCCGCATGGAGATCAACAACCCTCGCGGCAACCCCGAAGACAGGTGGTTTGTGACTAACGGCCTGTTGACTGTGGAACTCATATCGGGCAGGATGCAGGTGGGTGACAACAAGTTCGAAATGCGCAAGCCCGCGGACATCCCCATCGCATCCGACCCCGATGACGCTAACGCCCCCACCTACGCCTCGTTTGGCACCGTGTCCAACACCTCGGCGGGCGAGAAGCGCCAGCCCGACAGGAGCAATGGCGGTTATGCCACCGAGCGCATTGACAAAGCAGGGCACGTGACCGATGACCCATCCAAGAGGGTGCCCGAAGCCCGAATCGTGTACTACGAAAAGGCCACCGGCCACAACATCCCCAAGGTGTTCATGGAATTCCTCAACAGCAAGGGCATCGTGCGGCAGGGCATATCTACGGCCAACGCACCTCTGCTCGACCCTTGGGTATTCGCCATGGGCCTGCCTATTTCGGATGCGTACTGGGCACGAGTCAAGATAGAGGGCAAGATGCAGGACGTGCTCATTCAGGCGTTCGAGCGGCGGGTGTTGACCTACGCGCCGGGGCTGCCCTCAGGGTGGCAGGTGCAGATGGGCAATATCGGCCAGCACTATTACCAGTGGCGCTACGGCACAGGCATGGGCGCTAACAGCGCGAACAGCACAAGCACAGGTCCCCATAAGCTCACCAACGGTAAGCCCGCCCTGCCTGTTCGCTTGACCATACCCGTGTTGGGCGTGCACACCAGAGTCGAGCACGTAACCGTAGACAAAGACAACAACATGGACATACCCAAAGACCCGGCCAACGTAGCGTGGTTCAAGTTGGGCACGGTACCCGGCAATCCGGGCAATGCCGCCATCAACGGCCATCTGGACTGGTACGGCGTGAAACAGGCGGTGTTCTATTACCTCGATAGGCTCAAGCCCGGGGACCGAGTGTATGTGCGCGATCAGACGGGACGTGACCGGGCCTTCGTGGTCACCAAGCAGTTGGTGTGCATCTACAACCAGTGCCCACTGATGGAGGTGTTCGGGCCTGCGTCCAGCCCCCGACTGAACTTGATCACGTGCGCTGGCACATTCAATCGCGCCACCCAGAACTACGACAGGCGCACCGTGGTGTTCACCGAACTGGCCCCGTAAAACGGCCCCCGTCACCTTCACCCTCGAAGGCCCGGCCATGCTTCTCTGCCGTCAGCTTCGCCGATGCCTGAGACGCAGGGCAATGCCCCCACCCACAGCTATGCCGGCGGCCAGCACGAGGCTCCCCACCGCGATCAGTAGAGCGGCACCGCCGGACCGCGGCATGCCGGCCGGTGAGGGTGACAGGCCCTCCACGCGGGGGATGCTTGCGCAGGCAGCCGCCTTGCCATGTTGATTGATGATTATGACGTGTTCGCCATCGGCTATGACAGGCAGGGCGACGTTATCCGTTCCCCTGAAGAGCACCTGCCCTTCGGCCCTCGCCCGGCCTGACTGGTCTGCGTTCAGCGTGGGCAGGGTGGCGAAGCTGGCACCGGGCGCATCGCAACTGCCCGCGTGCAGGGTTGCTATGGCCATTGCATCTGGGTCAAGACCTGTGATGTCAAGGGACACTTGGGTGCCTTCGCCCGCCGTGGTCAGCACCGCCACGCCGCCCACTCCGGAGCCGCCAACAGGGTTGAACGACACCGTAATCGTGCTTTGGGCCGAGGCCACCCAGACAGACTGCACAAGCACGGCTGCAATTAGAAGCATTGAAAGGACGCCTGACCTCTTCATCTTGGATCCCTCCGACTGAATGTTGTATGGGCACTGATACCGATAGTGGTTGCATCAGCACGAGGTCAACCGATGCGCGAGGCGCAGCCGGGATGCGGCATGCGGTTGAGCGACTATGCTGTGTGCAGCCCGATTATAGGAGCGTGCCGGCACAGATGCATGCGGCATTTAGTCTAAAGGTGGGCACAACCTTCGGATAAGGGGGAGAATAGGCCGAAAGCTGTATACGGCATAGATGGGCTAAAGCGCCCAACCACCAGCAGGTTTCGCGTCAAAAACCGGCCATGGAATGGGTTGGATGCCACAGGCGTAGGCAGCCTGCATGGGCAACCACCTCCCGCCCTGCCTACGTTGGCCGCCGCGTTCGCGTTGATGCTCGGCTGCTGCCCTGATGCCGGCCCCTGTGGAAGGGCCGTATCGTTGTATAGTTGTATAATAGAAATGCAAAGAGTTGTGCTATCTGTGCTATGTCTCCTGTCGAGGGCCGCGGGGGTTTGCGTGTCCCCCAACGCTATTCTCTTTTTGCGGTCTTTTCAATAATCCTTAATCCTTGGCAAATCCTTGGCGCTCTTGGCGTGGTTTGGTGTCTTGGAGGCTACATTCATCTATGTGCATATGCTGGACTGAGCAAGCCGAGCCTCATGAGGAAGGCAAAAGATGAAACTTGTGTCGTTTCGGTCGGCGCGGGGCGGGGCGCACGGGGTGCATGTGGGCGTGGTGCGTGATGACCACATCGTGGACCTGTCCACTTGGCTGTCACTGCCCGGCAGTTCGCCCCGGTTTGACATGGTGGACCTGATAGCCATGGGCAGGCACGGGCTAGCCAGCGTCAGAGCGGCGCTGGCCGTGCCCGAAGGGGTACTGCGCGATCTGGGGGCGCTGGTGCCCCTAGATTCGGCCACCCTGCTCGCGCCCATCCCCAGACCCCGCAAGAACGTGGTGTGTCTGGGACGCAATTATGCCGGGCACGCGGCGGAGTCTGTGCGTGCCTTCGGCGAGCAGGCACAGCCCCCTCCCGAATATCCGACTTTCTTCACCAAAGCCACCACCTCGGTCACCGGCCCGTACGACGACATCCCTTATGACCCGACCGTCAGCACGCAAATGGACTGGGAGTGCGAACTGGCCGTGGTCATCGGGCGTGCCGGCAAGAACATCGGGCGGGCCGAGGCCATGTCTTACGTGTTCGGCTACATGGTGCTCAACGATGTGTCGGCGCGCGACTTGCAGAGGCGGCACGGTGGGCAGTACTTCAAGGGCAAGAGTCTGGATGGCACATGCCCCACCGGCCCGTGGCTGGTCACCACCGACGAACTGGAGGACCCACACGATCTGGCGCTGTGGACGCTGGTGAACGGGGTCGAAAAACAGCGCGACCACACAGGCTCTATGCTCTTTGACATACCCACCATCATCGAGCACCTGTCATTGGGCATGACCATCGAGCCGGGGGACATCATAGCCACCGGCACGCCCGAAGGTGTGGGCTTTGCCCGCACCCCGCCGGAGTTTCTGCGCCCCGGTGATGTGGTGGAGTGCGGTGTGGAGCGTGTGGGTGTCATCCGCAATACGGTGAGAGCGGGTGCGCAAGACCGGTAGTACCAACATAGAGATGGAGGCGTCAATGCCTGAAATATCTACACCCATAGATAAGAGCCTATTTCTGCGGGTGATGGGGTCGTTCGCCAGTGGCGTGACCGTAGTCACCACTATGAGCAGGGATGGCACCCCGCGTGGGTTCACTGCCAGCGCAGTGTCCTCTCTGTCTCTGGAGCCGCGCATGCTGCTGGTATGCGTGAACGAACACTCGACGACGTTGCAAGTGATAAAGGAGATGGGTGCATTTGCAGTGAACATCCTGTCTGCCACACAACAGGAAATAGCCCAGCAGTTCGCCACAGGTACCGGTGACCGCTTCGCTGGTGTGCGCTGGCGGCCCGGGTTGGCCACCGGCGCACCTGTCATAGACGGTTCGTTGGCCTATGCCGAATGCCGGTTGAGGGACACCTGTAAAGGGGGGGACCACGTCATACTGATGGGCGAGGTGGTAGCAGGCGACGCGCACGAAGCCGAGCCTTTGCTGTACTTCCGGGGGCGCTACGGCAGGTACGAGGCCGTGGTGGCACCCGTGGTGCATCCCGCGGACATCTGGGAGGTGTGGTAGAAGAAAGTGCTTGTTCTTTTGCAGTGTTTTCAAAAAGAGCCGTAGAACTAAGGAGGCCTGAGCCATAATGAAAGAGTTCACTGCCCGCGCGCTTGACAGGGCACGCGACCTTGGCGCGAGTTATGCGGACATCCGCGTGGTGCATACTCGGCAAGAGAGCATCACTGTCAAGAACGGCAGGGTGGAAGCCCTGTCGCTGAACGAGGATCAGGGCTTCGGGGTACGCGTGCTTGCGAACGGCGCATGGGGCTTCGCCTCAAGCTCACTCCTCGAAAACGACGAACTGGATGATGTGGTGGAGCGGGCCGTGCATATCGCCAGAGCCAGCGCCCGTGTGCGCACCACGCCTGCCGATATAGGTGAGCCGGTAGTGCACGTGGACACATACCGCACCCCCATCCGCATAGACCCCTTTCAGGTGCCCATCGAGGATAAACTGAGCCTGCTGGTGGCGGCCAACGACAACGCCCGCAGGGTGCGGGGCATCATAGTGGCGACCACCGGCATGGAGGCGTTCCGGTTCGATAAGGTGTTCGCCTCTACCGAAGGCTCTTATATAGAGCAGGAGTTGTACAACATCGGGGCTTTTCTGGAAGCCACAGCGGTGCGCGAGAACGAAGTGCAGACCCGCTCGTACCCCTCATCCCTTGGTGGGCAGTGGGCATCCGAGGGGTACGAACTGGTGCAGCGATGGGACCTGCCCGGCAACGCACAGCGCATCGCCGAAGAAGCCGTGGCTCTGCTGGATGCCCCTCAGTGCCCGTCCGGCGTAAAGACCATAGTGCTTGACTCTTCGCAGGTGGCCTTGCAGATACACGAGTCGTGTGGTCACCCCATCGAACTGGACCGCGTGCTGGGCATGGAAGCTTCGTTCGCGGGCACTTCATTCATGACGCCGGACAAGCTGGGCAGGTTGCAGTACGGCTCGCCCATAGTAAACATCGTGGCCGATGCTACTATACCCAACGGCCTCGGCTCGTTCGGTTACGATGACGAGGGCGTGCCCGCTCAGCGCTTCGATGTGGTCAGAGACGGCATCTTCTGCAATTACCTGATGGACCGCGAAACCGCCACCATGTTGGGCAAGCGGTCCAACGGCACCTCCCGCGCCGACGGGTGGAACCGCATCCCTATGATCCGCATGACCAACATCTCGCTCATGCCCGGCTCAGGCAGCCTTCAGGACCTGATCTCCGAGGTGGACGATGGGCTATATTTATGCACCAATAGGTCTTGGTCCATAGACGACAAGCGTCTCAACTTCCAGTTCGGCACCGAACTGGCCTATGAGATCAGGGCAGGCAAGCTGGGCCAACTGTACCGCAATGCCACTTACACAGGCAACACGCCTGAGTTCTGGAACAGTTGCGAGCGTATTGCCGGGCCGGAAGAGTGGGTGCTGTGGGGCTTGCCCAATTGTGGTAAAGGTGAGCCGGTGCAAATCGGGCGCGTCGGGCATGGGGCTTCGCCCGCGCGTTTCCGCAACGTGCGCGTGGGGGTGATATGATGCTTGGCGAACACCAGATGAAGCGCATCGCTGACAAAGTGCTGAGCCTGTCAAAGGCCGACCAGACCGAGGCAGTGCTGTGGGTGGAGAACAGCGCCCTCACGCGCTTCGCCAACAACTACATCCACCAGAACGTGGCCGAGACCAACCACCGGCTAAACGTGCGGGTGGTGTTCGGCAAGAAGGTGGGCGTGGCCTCCACCAACGACCTGTCGGATCGGGCGCTGGAGCGCGTGGTGGACAGTGCGTGCACCATCGCCCGCCTGCAACCCGATAACCCCGACTTCACCTCTCTGCCCGACCGAGAGGAGGCGGGCACCCAGCTTGCGCCCGGACGGGGGTTCGCCGAGAGCACTGCATCGGCCACGCCCGAACTGCGCGCCGACGCGGTGGGTGTAATTTGCGCGATGGCAAAGGATAAGGGCCTTGTGGCATCGGGGTCCTTCTCCACCACAACGCAGGAACTGGCCGTTGCCAACTCGCTGGGGGTGTTCGCCTTCGACACTTTCACAGTGACCGATCTGCTTACGGTGGTGATGAGCGACAGTTCGTCAGGCTATGCCGAGCGCGTTTCTAAGGACGTGGCCGACATTGACCCCGAACAGGTGGGCCGCGAGGCTGTGGACAAAGCTGTCCGCGGCAAGAACCCCGTAAGTCTGGAGCCGGAAGAGTATACGGTGGTGCTGGAAGAGTACGCCATGGGCGACATGCTGGGATACCTCAGCTGGATGGGCTTTTCGGCGCTGGCCGTGCAGGAACAGCGCTCGTTCCTGAAAGCGGGCGAGAAGATCACCGGCGACAACATCACCATCTACGATGACGGGGCTGACCTGCGCGGCCTACCGCTGGCGGTAGACTTCGAGGGCGTGGCTAAACAACGCGTGGACATCATCACCAACGGGGTGGCCCGCCAGCCGGTGTACGACAGCTACACGGCGCATCGCGAGGGCAGGCGCTCTACCGGCCACGCCCTGCCCGCGCCCAATACCTACGGTCCCCTGCCGCTCAACCTGTACATGCAGGCCGGCCACACGCCAAAGGAGGAGCTGGTCAAGGGCATCGAACGGGGCATATGGGTGACCCGCTTCCACTACATGAATGTGGTGCACCCCCTCAAGACAATCCTGACCGGCATGACCCGCGACGGCACATTCCTTATAGAGCGGGGCGAGGTCACCCGCCCCATCAAGAACCTGCGCTTCAACCAGAGCGTGCTGGAAGCGTGGCAGGCCGCCACCCTGAGCGACACTCTGATATTACAGAAGGGCTTTATAAGCGGATTGATGGTGCCTGCCGCCCGCATCGAACGCTTCAGGTTCGTCAGTGGCACGAGCTTCTGAGGCATTGCATTGCCTGATTATAGGCCCTCAGCGATAGCGCGCACGTCCTCGATAGTGTTGGCGTCCTGAGGGCGCTTGTCAAGGCGCAGGCGTACGATTCTGGGGAAGCGCAGGGCGTAGCCGCTTCGGTGGCGCGAACTGGGCTGTATCCTGTCGAAGGCCACCTCTATCACTACGCGCGGTTCCACCAGACGCACTCGCCCGAAGTCGCGAATGGTGTGCGCCTTGAACCACTCGGTCATCTCCAGAATCTCGGCGTCGGTCAGGCCGGAATATGCCTTGCCCACGTTGAGCAGTTCACCGTCCGGGCCGAGCACCGCGAAGGTATAGTCTGACAGCATGTGGCGGCGCTTGCCGTGCCCCCACTCCACCGCGGTGACCACCACGTCCAGCGTAGCCAGTGCGCGCTTCACCTTGAGCCATGCCCTGCCTCGCTTGCCGGGCGAGTAGGCCGAGCCGGGCATCTTCACCATCAACCCCTCATTGCCCCGCTCCCGCGCCGCCGAGAACATGGCATCCAGCGCGTGTGGGTGCCTGCCTGCGCCGTCCGTAGCGTCTGTACCTGCCGATGCTGATGATTCGAACTGAGTGAGGGGCACCACCTCGGACGGGGCATGTAAGATGGGGAAAGGCAGTGTCAGCCCGGCCAGCAGTTCTCTGCGGCGGGAAAGGGGCAGGTCCAGCAGTACCACCCCGTCCAGATACAGCAGGTCGAACACCATGTAGGCCACCGGCACTTCGGCCACCAGCGCTTCAGTCACCGTCTTGCGGCCCAACCTCTTTTGCAGGGCGGCGAACGGCAAAGCCCGCACACTACCACCGACCTGCCCCTCAGACCGAGAATAGGCCACTATCTCCCCGTCCAGAATCACATCGTGCGGCAGGTGCAGGGCGGCCTGCGCCAGTTCGGGGAAGCGGTGGGTCACCGGGTCGAGGGTGCGCGAATATATCTCCACCCGATCAGCCTGCCTGTGCAGTTGGGCACGCACACCATCGTACTTATCTTCCACATACACATATTGCTCGCCCCGACTGTGAGCCTCGGCCAGTATCTCATCGGGCTTTTCGACAGGGGTTGCCAGCATGAACTTGAGCGGGTGGAACAGACGCATGCTTGCTTCGGCCAGCCGACCGTGCCGCGCCAGCAGGGCCACCTCGCCGATATCGCCCACCAGCATGTTAGCCCACTGCACGCGCTCCACGCTTACCCCTGCCATGCGGGCCAGCGCCTCCTCCACCAGCGATTCGCGCAGGCCGGTGCGCATCTCCCCCATGACCAACTTGACCAGATATTTAGCTTCCGAGGGGGTGGCGCGCGCCAGCAGGTCGCGCAGTAACAGCGCCTTGTGGCCGGTCCCACGGGTGGCGGCTATGCGCTCGAAGGCGTCCAGCGCCGAGCGCAGGGTGATTGGCTCGTCGGGCACACGCGGATGGGTGGGCATGACCTGAGCGGCGGCATCGCCCGGGTCGCCCAGCCTCAGCACCAACTCCCCGTACTGCCGTGGGTCCACGCCCGACAGATCCACAACCACGCCGGATACGGCGCTGTAGCCCACGTTCAGGGTGCGCGCATCGGACATGGGGAACGGACTGCCGGACAAGAAACGGCAGGCGATGCTCAGGTCCTCATCGTCGAGGGAAGACAGGTATTCGCTCAGGATCGCCAGCTTCTCCAGCCGCTTGCTGGTCTGGCCCACCGCATCGGCGGTGCGTGCGAATCGGGAAAACGGATCAGGCATGCACCCCTATTTTACACTTCAGTGCAGGTTCCTTCCACCGTGGGCGGTCAGCACACGCTCCACCAGTTCGGCGGACAGGGGGTCGGCACGCACGCTGACGAGGGTTTGGCCCTGCTCGATGGCGGCGGCATACTCGCGTGCGTACTCATCGGGCACGCCGATGGTGGACAGTGCGCCGATGATGCCACCCGCCGCGCCCCCCGCCAGAGCGCCACCCAGCGCGGCGGCCAGCGGCCCCGCCGCGATGATCGGCCCCAAGCCCGGCACAGCCAGCGCGGCCAGACTGCCAACCAGCCCGGCCAACCCTCCCAGCCCCGCGCCCACTGCCGCGCCCTGAGCGGCAGTGGTGCGGTTGTCCAGATCTTGTTGCACGCCCCCGGCCCGGCCTGCTGTGGGTGATTGGGGGTTGATCCCACCGGGTCGGTCGGGAAAGTCGGTGTAGATGTCTTCGTCGGCGCTGGTCTGGGCTTCGTTGCGGCGCACCATGTCGCTGTCCCGACTAAGGCCCAGTTGCGTCCCGCCCCCGTAAGGCTCATCGGGCGGCACCTCGTAGTCGGTGACCAGCGGCTGTGGTTGGGGCCGGCCGGTCATGGCCGCCGTGGTGGTGCCCAGTTCCTCGTCGGCGGGCAGTTCAGGGGCAGCGCGGTAGGTGAGGGCTTCGTCCTGCAACTTCTCGCGCGATACGCCCGCCGCGCCGGAGATCTGCGGTTCATCGCCCCGGTCTTCGTCTCTGGCTATGACCGAGATGTTGTCCGCCTGTATGCCGCACTCGCGCAGTTCATATATGGCCGAGCGGGCGGAATCGGGGTGATCGAAGAGCGCGCTGATGACCACCGGCCCGTCCTGTTCGCGCACGTTCGCATGCGCCGGGGCCGGGAAGTCCTCACTGTTCACTTTGTTCCTCCTCAGGTGGAATGTTGGGCATGGCGGGGGCGATGCGGTCCAAGTCGGACTGAGGAGCGGGCCTGCCGAACTCGCGGTGTTCGTAGTCGAAGCCGGTGTCCTTCACGCTGTCTCGTATGGGCGCGAGGCCAGAGCGCGACTCGCCGGCGGCGGCCTGTGAGCGCTTGGCATCCATTTGCGCGTCTATCCTGCCCACTATATCGGGTTCGCCGGTGCCCGCCGTGCCCGCCATGTACGAAGAGTCCACGTGCGGCGACTCCATTTCGTGGATCGGTTGCCTTTCACGATCTGCCGGCCATGTGGGGCGACCCGCGTCTTTGACCTCGAACTCGTCCGGAGCAGCGGTGGGCGGTTGGTCCTCATACGTATGGGCTTGTACCTGCCTCAGGTACTGCTCTTCGGCGGCTTCGCGTGCCCTGAGCAGGTCGGCAGTGCTCGCCTGTCCCTGCGATACGGCTATGGTTTCGTCGCGGGCGGGGTTAGCATCGCCCGGCTCCTCATTGATGGCCTGTATCAGGGGCTGAGGCGGTTGCAGGCGCTCTTCGCTCGTCTGACGGGGGGAGGGTACAGCGGGATTGGTGCTGTGCGTCACAGCATCCTTGCCCGGTGTGTCGTAGCCTCGATAGCCCTCGCCTTCACCTCCGTCCATGCCGGAAGCTTTTTCCAAGTTGCTCATTATAAACCTCCTTGGTCTGAAATACAATATCGAGTGGTACCGTTCCACCAATAATGGGGGTCGGCTCCTGCCCCGCGAGGGAAGCGTGAGCAGGTGAGGGACGACACCCCCTGCCCTCGGACGTGAGACTGCGCCCCCGGTCAACCCCACGAGGGGGAATTGGCGGGATACCACACCCCCTGTCGGTGTTGGAACCTTGTTTGACTTCCCCGCAAGATGTGTGCCTTGCGCCCTGCCTGTCTTTAGGCTAAACTGAACACTGGTCATCTGTGTAATGAGAGGAGCGATATGAAGGTAATCATCCCGGCAGCCGGGTATGGCACTCGTATGCGGCCACACACCCACACCAGACCCAAGCCGCTGGTGCACGTAGCGGGCCGTCCATCGCTGGCCTTCGTGCTCGATGCCCTCGAACCGGTCGCCCCCCAGATCGAGGAGCTGATCTTCATCGTAGGGCGCATGGGCGAGCAGATGGAGGAATACGTGCGCGAGCACTACCCTCAGTACAAATCGAGCTTCATAGAGCAGAAGGTAATGCGCGGTCAGGCCGACGCCATCGCTCTGGCCCGTGAGCACGTGCGGGGGGACTTGATGACCCTGTTCGTGGATACCATCTTCGAAGCGGACCTGACGGTGATCAACAGGCTGGGAGATGCAGACGGGGTGATGTTCGTGGCCGAGGTACCCGACCCAAGGCGCTTCGGCATCGCCGTAGTGCAACCCGACGGTTTTGTCTCCAAACTCGTGGAGAAACCCCAACAGCCTGAGAGCAATCTCGCGGTGGTGGGCCTGTACTATTTCAAGGACTCGCTGTGGCTTTTTCGAGCCATAGACGAGCTGATGGCATCGGGCCGCAGCCTGAAAGGCGAATATTACCTTGCCGATGCCATTCAGGTGATGATAGATCAGGGGGCCAGATTCCGCGTGCAGGCCGTGGATGCGTGGGAAGATACCGGTACGTGGGATGCGGTGCTGCACACCAACCGCTACCTTCTGCGCAAGATGGACGCGCATACCGAGCCTTACCAACAGGGCAATTCGTTGGTGGTGCCTCCCTCCTTCGTCTCCCCTCAGGCCACCGTAGAGAACTCCATCATCGGCCCCTTCGCTTCCGTGTCCGAAGGCGCTGTGGTCAGAGATTCTATCATCAAAAACAGCATCATAGGCCCTAACTCGATCGTCACGGGCACTATGCTCTTCGGCGCTCTGATCGGCGAGCGTGCGGCGGTGGAAGGCTTCTACAAGACGCTCAATCTGGGCGACGACTCCATTGCTCGATTCGTTGACGCCGCCGATACGCGCATTGATGACACCTTTAAGTGATGCATAAGGCGCACATTCCGATGGCTGCAATGGACTGGTTAGAGCTGTCTGTAGAGGTAGACCCTGAGGCTGTAGAGGCGGTGAGCGAGCTGTTCTCGCGCTACGGCTACAACGGTGGGGTGGTCATCGAGCAGGACGTGGTACCACTTGATGGCGAGCCTGTCGATTGGGGCGCACTCACCCAGCCGGGGCTAAACCCCACCGAGCCTGTCATCGTGCGCACATATGTACCTGATGACGCCCAAGCCCCCGCCATACGCAGGCAGATAGAGGAGGCGCTGTGGCACCTCTCGCAGATGCGCCCCATTGGCACGTTGCAGGTCGAGCGACGTCAAGAGCAAGAATGGGCCAACGCGTGGAAGGCGTACTACAGCGTCATGCGGGTGGGCAGGCGCACTGTCATCAAACCGTCATGGCTGGAATACTCTCCACAGCAAGGGGACGTGGTGGTAGAGTTGGACCCCGGCATGGCGTTCGGCACCGGCCTCCACCCCACCACGCGGTTGTGTCTTGCCGCGCTCGAGGACTACGTGCGCCCGAACATGAACGTCCTCGATCTGGGCACCGGCTCCGGCATTCTGGCTATAGCCGCCGCCAAATTGGGCGGGCCAAGCGTGTGGGTCACGGCGGTGGACACCGACCCAGTGGCGGTGGAAGCGGCTCGCCAGAACGTGGCCCGCAATGGCTTGGCCTCCCAGATAAGCGTGGATCAGGGTTCCACCGATGCGGCACGTGGGCAGGGACCTTACAGCCTGATCGTGGCTAACATACTGGCGGGCGTGATCATTGACCTCGCCCGCTCGCTCTACCACCTGCTGGAGCGCGGCGGGGTGCTGATCGCGTCGGGCATATTCGTGGACAGGGGTGACGCAGTGGTCGAGGCTCTCGCAAAGGTCGGTCTGTCGGTGCGGGAGAGGAGGCAGGAGGGCGACTGGCTTTGTCTGGTGTGCGTTCGCGAGCGGTAGGGGCCGCCTGTGTGCTGGCGGGCCTGCCATGGCGTTTGAGGCCGGGACGAGGCAAACCCCTCTCACCGGGCGACCCACGCCTGCGGCGGATAGTGGTCATCAAACCCTGTTGCACGGGCGATGTGCTAATGGCGACCGCCGCCATCGCCGCCCTGCGCCGCACCCTGCCCGGCGCACACATAGCCCTCGCGGTGGGGCAGTGGTCTCGACCCGCCGTGGCGAACAACCCAAGGCTCGATAGCCTGATCGAAGCTCCAGATATGCCCACCGCCGCAGGCTATCTACGTCTGGCGCGGTTCATCAGGCGCGGGCGGTTCGGTACAGCTCTGGTGTTGGACCGCTCGCCTCTGCTCAATCTGGTGCCATTTCTGGCGGGTGTGCCGGTGCGAGCCGGGCTGGACAGCGGTGGGCGCGGCCTTGCCCTGACCCATCCGGTGCCATGTCCCACGAACAAAGTGCGCCATGAGGTCCAATGGTATCTGGATGTGGCACGCGCTCCGGGCATCCCCCTATCCGTGCAGTCGGTGCATCTGGAGTTCTACCCCACCGAGCATGACCGGGCCGAGGCCGCACAGGTGCTGTCCGCGGTCGGAGAGGTGGGCGACGTCGAAGCCGGGTATGTGGCGATACATTTAGGTGGGGGGGCCAACCCCGGCATGCATCTGCCCGCCAAACGCTGGTTACCGGAGCGGTGGGCGCTCATCGCAGACTGGCTGGCCGAAACCTACCAGCCCACCATCTTGCTGTTGGGGGGGCCAGATGAAGCCGACCGGCAGGCAGCTCAATCGTTCTGGTCGGCGCTGTTCCCTGCTACCCGCCCCTATGTGGTGGATCTGGTGGGCAGGCTCGAATGGCCGGTGATGGGCGCGCTCATCGAACGCTGTAACCTGTTCCTCGGCCACGACACCGGCGCTATGCATCTGGCCACGGCGGTGCGCACGCCGGTGGTGGCCGTGTTTGGGCCGAGCGACCCAGCGCGCTATGGGCCATGGGATCCATCAGGACGCAGCATCGCCGTTGCTCCCCGGAGCCCAAGCGCCAAGCGGGCCGGCACACACATCACCTCTGATGCTGAGGCCCTTCGGCGGGCCGCCAAACAGGACCAGCCCTATCATAATCTGGTGTCGGCAGAAGAGGTATGGGCCGCAGTACAAAAGGTATACAGGGTGGGTGAGGCTTCCTTCAGCCGTCAGCAGGTGCTGAGCGGCGGCTAACACTAATTATACGAGCAAAGATGATAAACGTCGGGTGCAGGGGCGCTCCCCTGCCGGCGGGTACCCTCTGGGTGCGGGGGTACAAGTGTCCTCCACCTGTCTCCTCCCCACAATTTATGGCCTTCCTATGGAGAATCGGTATCGCATCCATCCGCGTGAAAAGGCTGTAAAATAGTGCAAGGGGTATTGGAGTTATGACGCAGACCCGGCCTTCCAGCAGCGTGGGCACAACTGCCATCATGATTGTGCCCCCACGTGACATTCAGGGGTTCGCCGACCATTACCGTCGGCTGTACATGCCCGACTCTGTGCCGCGCATCGAGGCTCATATCACTGTGCTCTACCCATTTGTGCCCTACGCTCAACTGCCGCACGCGGTGCCCAGACTCAGGAAGGCGCTCGCTTCCGTGCCACCCCGGCCCGTGGCCCTTCGAGGCTTTGCCGCGTTCTTCGACGAGGGCATCCTGTACTTGCGGTTGGCCGACGACGAACGCGTGCTGTCGTTGTACCGGGCCATAGTGGCCGAGTTCCCGGAGTATCCAGCCTATGGTGGTAAGCACGGCGAGCACTGGGTGCCCCACATGGCCGTGGGAGAGTTCACCGACCGGGCAGAGCTGGAGCGCGTGTTCAGCGAGCTTGCCGGCCTGCGCCTGTTCTTAGGTTGGGATGTGGAGCAGGTGGTGGTCAAGTATAAAGCGCCGGACCTAGTATGGCATACGTGGGCAGAGGTGCCTCTGGGCGGGGCACAGCCCGCTGCCAGCGATAACCCTGATGGTGGCGAGGCTGAGTAACGTGCTCAACCGCGACGGCTTGAAGGCAAACATGAAGATGTTGTTGCGGCGGGCGCTGATCACCGGCCTGTACGCTCCTCAGGCCGTTCGCAACCGGGTCGGTGGGCGTGGCAAGGGTGGAAGACCGGGGCCTGAGCGCCCAGACTACGGCAGAGAAGCGAACAGCGAGATCGGGATAGAGATAGAGCGCATAGTGGTGATCCGCCCGGACCATCTGGGCGACCTGCTGTTCGCTACTCCCGCCTTGCAAGTGCTGAGAGAAGCCTTCCCAAGCGCCCACATCACGGGGCTGGTGGGTCCATGGGGGCGGGCCATGTGGGCCGATAATCCCTCCCTCGACGCTCTGGGGGTGGTGCACTTCCCCGGCATCAGTGGTGGGCAACGAGATGCGGGTCGGGGGCCGCTTTGGCCCTATATCTTGCTGGGTGTGGTTGGCAGGCGGCTGGCGCGCCACGGCTACGATCTGGGCATAGTATTGAGGTTCGACCACTGGTGGGGCGCGGCGGCGCTGTGGACGGCAGGCACCCCCAATAGATGGGGTTATGCTACACCGGGCATGAGCTGGTGGCTCACCCACCCGGTGAAGTACGTACCCGGCAGACACGAGGTCGAACAGAACCTGCGCCTTGTGGAGGCGGTGGTGCGTCGGTTGGCCCCCGGCTCGGTGCGCGGGCCATTGGACATCAACAGGCGAGAGGGACGGCCACCCCTGCGCCCACCGCGCCCGACTGTCCCCCCGCAAGCGCTGGTGGAGCGGATGGCGAGTTGGCTGGCCGCACCTCGGCGCGTGGTCATCCACCCGGGCACGGGCGCGGCCAACAAGTTGTGGACGGTCGCGGGCTGGGCGCAGGTGGCGGCCCGGCTAGCTTTCGAGGGGTGGGCCATAGCCATCACCGGCTCTCCCTCTGAGCAGGAGCTGGCCCAAGCCATAGAGTCGGCTTACATGGATGCCCTTGCCCGTGAAATCGCGACCATAGATGTGGACCGGCTGAGAACCGCGTCCACGCACCGGTTTGCTGTGTGCAATCTGGCGGGCCACACGGACGAGTTGGGCCAGCTCGTGTGGATACTGGAGCAGGCGCATCTTGTACTGGGGGTGGACAGCGGCCCACTGCACATCGCCTCGGCTCTGGGCAAACCTACTCTGCACCTGCATGGACCCAGCGATGAAGCTGTATGGGGTCCATGGGGCGACCCGCGTCTGCACCGGGTGGTGCGCGCCCCCGGCACCCTCCCCACCGGCAGGCTCGATGTAGGGTCGCATGCGCTGGAAGGCGGCCCACAGATGCGGGCCATTACGCCTGACATGGTCATGGCCGCACTCGATGATATGCTGCTTCAGATGGGCAGGTTGCATCAGGCTCTATGACTTCCACAGGCCCCCAACCCTCATCCCCACCTACGTCGGCACCTGCGCTAGTGCGAGCGGTCATCGGCATTGACGCCAGTCGCGCTGTCGTATCTCCGCGCACCGGCACCGAACAGTATTCGGCCAGCTTGCTGGAGGCGCTCTCCCACCTGCCTGCGGCTCGCTCCTCCAGAGTTGTGCTGTATGTGAATCTGCCTTCGATATCACAAGCCGTCCACCTGCTGGGGTTCGACCTTCCGGCGTGCTGGCGAACGCGTGCCATACCCTTCCCAAGACTGTGGACGCACCTGCGGCTGTCCGCCGAGATGCTCATCAGAGCACCGGACGTGCTGTTCGTGCCGTCGCACGTCGTGCCTCTGTGGCACTCGGCGCATACGGTGGTGACGGTGCACGACCTAGGCTATCTATACTACCCACAGGCACATACTCGGTGGTCGCGCCTGTATCTGCACCTTTCCACTAAGTTCAGTTGCAGGGCCGCCCGCCGCATCATCGCCATCTCCGAGGCAACGAAGCGCGACCTCATCAGACACTATAAGGTGCCTGCGCACAAGATAAACGTGGTGTACCACGGGCACGACCAAGTGTTCCGTCCAGTGCGCGATCCAGCACATATCGAGCAAGTGGCGGCCAGATATGGCGTGCGCCGCCCATACTGCATACACGTGGGTACACTTCAGCCGCGTAAGAACCTGCTGTTGCTGGTGGAGGTGTGGGACTTGCTGCGCCGCGATATGGGTGAGGCAAACACCCCTCATCTGTTGCTGGCAGGTAAGCAAGGCTGGCTGTACGGTGACCTGCTGAATGCCGTGCAGGCACGCGGCCTCGGCGGATTGGTGAGGTTCGCCGACTACGCCCCACGCGAGGACCTGCCTGCCCTGTACTCTGGGGCACTTGCGCTAACCTTCCCGTCTCTGTACGAAGGATTCGGCCTGCCAGTGCTAGAGGCTATGGCCTGCGGCACGCCTGTGCTGGCCTCTACGGCCTCATCCCTGCCGGAGGTGGTGGGCGAGGCGGGTATGCTGCTCGACCCGCATGACGCCCATGCGTGGGCCAAGGCAGTGCGTCACCTGCTGGCCGACGCCGGTCTGAGAGAGGCGCTGTCGCGCAGGGGATTGGCGCGGGCCCGCCAGTTTACATGGGAGCGATGTGCCGCGCACACGTGGCAGGTGCTGACGCAGGGCTGGACCACTTGAAGCCGGGGCGCGGGACGCTGGCATCTTCGTCCGTAGTGCCGCGCAAAGCCAATCACTGCATTATCGATTGTGCCTGATGCGCGTAGGGCATGCGGTAGGACGGGGCGGCAAGCCCTATGGGGTTTTCCGGTTCCAACATGCTGTGGCAGGCGGCCAGCACCTCGTCTTCCTTCAAATACGACATGCAAGAAGCAGGCGTGCCGGGCAGGGATTCGGGGAAGGTGAGGCATTTATCGGATTCATACTTGAAGTGCTTCCAACAACCCGCGCAAGTGGGCCTCTTAACAAAGGGTGCAACCAGCGCGACCCCCCCACTGCGGTCGTAAGGTCCTGTCACGTCGGGGTTGGTGGGGCCGAACAGGCCTACCCAGCGCGCGCCCACCGCCCCGGCCATGTGCAGCAGCCCCGTGTCCACGCCCACCACCAGATCGCACCTCGCCAGCAGTCCGGCCACATTATCCAGAGTTGTGCAAACCGGAATAGCCTCGGAACCGGCCTGCATGAAGGCATGTTGCAAATGGCCGTCCGGTTCGTTGCAGAACAACAGCGTACGGCAACCCCATTCTCTCAGGTGGGCGTCCAGCCGGACCCAGTTGCGCAGAGGCCAGCGCTTAATCCGCATGTTGGTCGAAGGCACCAACCCCACCACTTTGGTTCCCTCCAGATCGTGCTCCACCCAAAAGCGCGAAGCCCACTTGCTGGCCGAGGGGCGCACCATCAGACGCGGCTTGCGCTGTTCGGGAGTTATAACCAGCTCAAGCTCCCGCTCCAACTCGTCAGCCAGAAAATCGAGGGTGTGCACAGCACCGGGCAGTGGAGGCACCTGTGGCGTCCAGTAGGTGCGAAAGTCCATGCCCCGTTCCCATGCATAAAAGAAGTTTATCACCAGATCAAAAGGTCCAAGCTCTCGGTCGAACAACGGCCCGGCCACCCATGCGAGCAGTCGCTGGGGCAGCAGTGGTCGCAGGGCGACGGCCAACCGCCCGGGTTCATAGCTCAGGCCGGAAGGGGTGGCTACCTCGATGGCTGGATCGTTGATAAGGAAGTTGCCGTGCTCTGAGGCGGCCACGGTGAATTCGGCTTCGGGGAACCGACGCCTGAGCGCCGCCAGCAACGGTTGGATATTTACGAAATCACCTATGCCGTCGGCGTATGGGATGACGAGAATTGTGTCGGTCCTCATCCGCTGCTCGCTCCTCTGCTTGTGCTCGCTTCTATATGTGTTTTCGCACCCCATGCCCCTGAAGCGTACCTTTTGATTGTAACACATGGCTCTCGGAGGCCGCAAAAGCCGCTCCCCACCCCACGGTTCCGATGAAGGATATATCGTAAACGGATACTGCAAACTTCGAGCCAGAGGCAGGAAGCGCGACGGTCGGCGCGCAGCCGAGCAGGCATCTGGTTCGGTCAGGGCGCTCGGCGCAGGTGGAATGCCAGCACCAGAATGTCCACTGTTATCATCAGGTTATAGGCGATAGTGGCGAGCGGAGCCGCGGGTGCACCGTGCAACAGGGCGGCCCCCGGGCCGTTGGTCGCCAGCACAATAACCATCAATAGAAACAACAGGTCAACGAGTTGGGCGCGTCGCACCACCTGTGGCCGATGGTCGGCTATCATTCTGCCTCGAAGGGCGAACGACACCGAGTGCAGGATGGGCATAGGCACCAGCCAGCGAGCCACCTCCACCGCCACCGCCGCCGTCTCCGGGGGTGCGCTCAACAGGGTGGTGAACAGCAGGTAAGTGGTCGGCGTGAACGAGGCCACTGCCATGAGCAGGGCCAAGCCCACGCCTACACCTATGATGACCAGAGGGCCGCGCTTCCGCACCTGTGGGTCTGAGCTGGAATACCAAGCGATGGAGGCCTGAGTCATGCTCAGCGTTGGGCCGAACACTAGGAAGGCCATGCTCCATGCGAGTGCATACCCCGCCACGGCCTGTACGCTGCCGCCGGACGAGGCCCATACAATGGCCGCTGTGGATATGCCCGCCGTGAGCACCGGATTGACTAAGGTGCTCATCATAGCGGTAGTGCTCAGCGGCAGGAAGAAGCGCCACAGGTCCCCGTAGGTCAGAGTGTGTGTGTCAGCGGCCAATTCGGGCATGGTTCTGAGAACCCGCGCCGTCCACTTGTGCACCGCCACAGCCTCCATTGTGACGCTCACCACCATAGCCAGCACCGCGATGGCCGCAGGCTCTAACTTGGCGACGCTGGCGCCCAGCCAGCTGAACAGAGCCAACCCCGCCACAAGGGATGTTAGGCGGACGAGGCTGCCTGCACCCACCGGGCGCGGCTGACCGTGCCGGATGAGAGCGCCCTGATGTAGCCGTCGCCAGCCAATGGGCAGGGGCCACAGCAGAAACGCCCACACGGCGGGTCGAGCTGCCTCGGCCACGTTCGGCGGTATGTTCATGGCACCGCGCACTATCAGGTCGTAGAGTGGAGAGAAGGCGATGACCGAGGCCACCACCAACAGCACGGCGGCCACTATCACATAGAAGCGCCGCAACATCCGGAAGGTTCGCAGGTCGGTGGATAGGGCGGTAGACAGGTCTATCATCGAGATATGAGACGACTCGTACACCAAGGCCAGTGAGAATGCCACGCGCATGGCGGCCAGCGATGTATCGGGGTCGGGCAGACGGGTGAGCACCGCGTTGACGATAGGCAAGTCCAGCAGCATCATCAGCCCGCTGAACCCCAGCGGCAGGTAGAACAACAGGAGCGACAGGTAGGACGCCTGAGCGCCGCTGATGGGCGGCGTTGTCCGGAGCCGCTCCGTTTCCGCAGCATCAATGACGTTGGTATCTGTGGTGGCTCTGGTGGCCGGTGTCATGTATGCTCCAATCCCTATAAGTAAAGAGTGTAGGCCAAATCGCCCTATAGCTTTTGGTTTTGGCTGCTGCTCACGGAGCATGGGCGGGGCGCCTGCGCTCCCGGTGGGCACTCTCCGGGTGGTCCCACCCCGCCCTGACTCGACCTTCTTCTGCTTCCAGTGGGCCGTATACCGGGCATTCCGGATCGGTCAGCCTTCTGCGGTGCTGATTATGCCTAGTGCCTGAAGCACCATCAGCACAGCGGTCAGCAGGGCAATCCAGCCGAAGATAACGCGTAGGCGAGCGTTGGAGATGCGTGGCACCAGCCATGCCCCCACCCGCGCACCCAGAAAGACGAACAGGGCAGTGGGTACGGCCACCACCGGGTCTATGTCCCCGTGGGCATAGCGCACGAAAGCCGCGCTCGTGGCGGTGACCCCTAGCATGAAGTTGCTCGTGCCCACGGCCACCTTCAAGGGCACACCCATCATCAAGTGCATCACGGGCACCTGAATCACCCCACCACCTACGCCCAGCAACCCGGCTATCACCCCCGCAAGGGCGCTCACCGCAATGCCTGCGCGCACATTACGGGGGCGGTAGTGCTCGACAGTGCCGGTCGCGGCGTCGTGGTAGCTCCCGTGCAGTCCCCCATCTCCCGCCCTTGGCTCGATGTCTTCGGCAACCTCGGCGGCCACGGCGGTCCGTTCGATGTGAGCGGTTTGTGGGTTGTGCCTCCTGAGCATGGTGATGGCAACGTATACCAGTATACTCGTGAACAGTATCCTCAACACCCAGCCCGGCAGGTAAGACGCCAGCAGCGAACTGACCAGAGCCGCCGAGGTAGTGGAGATGAGTAGCACTAGCCCCAATCGGATGTTAGCCAACCCACTGCGCACATAAGACGAGGCTCCGGCAGTAGACGTAGCCACTACCGCCACGTTGCTGGCGCCCACAGCGGTCAGGAACGGCATCTGGAATATCAGGGACAGCGCGGGCACTACGAACACGCCGCCGCCCAACCCCAGTAGCGCTCCCATGAGGCCGGCCGCAAAGCCCGTGATCGCCAACCCACCAAAGAAAAATACATCCATGAGCTTACCCGCTCTATTGTATCACGATTGATGCATCGCCTTCTCGTAACACCTCATAGCGCTGCTTCGTTTGTAAATTGCAAGGTGGTTAGTGGAAAGGGAGAGCACGGCCCTCCTCAGACCCTTGTTGCACAAAATGGCGCGAAGAGCGCTAGGACCAAGGTTCGGGAGGTTGTTCGATGGCATTAGCCGAGAGGCTGGTTAAACAGCAACTCACCATCACACCCGAACGATACGCCAACAAAGTGCGGTGGACAGCCGCCACCTATTTCATCCTCAACTTGGTGTCCGTCATCATAATGGTCACCATCATATGGCGGGGCCAGTTCTTCGTCACGCTGTCACAGCGCTCCAACGTTGAGACCTTGGCACTGCTCATCGTGTTTGTGCTGGCCCTCTATTATGTATTGACTACTTTCAAAGGATTTGTGGGGGCGTTACGCATCCTATGGCTCAATTCCCCCTTCATACGTGGAGACCGAGAGCGCATAAAGCACCAAGCAATCCCCGTAGGCTCCACACCCATCTACGTATGTCTGGACAGAGCCATCCGGCGGCAGGACAGGCCCGACGAACCGATCAGGTGGGACGTGGCCGATGAGGCGGGTAAACTGGGCGAATTGGAACTGGACGGGGTCAAATTTACCTATTACCCCCTGAAGGATGGCATGGACAACAGCATATTCGAGTTTATGACCGACCAGTTAGAGAGGGTGCTGTGGAAGCGTACCCCCGACACACAAATCGAGATCGCACACTGGGCCTCTATCAACGGCGATCAAGCCAGCCAGTACCTCAGCATGGTGCAAGCGCTGGACACTTTGGGCAGGCGCACAGGTGGCGGCCCGGTGTGGCCCAGTCATGAGATTGACGAACAGGATATACAAGAGATCGGCGCAGAACTGACCAAACTGGTGCCCACTCTACGCAACGAGGCTCACCTGCCTAAGTTGGAGTACGAGGTGAGCTATAACATACCAGTTCTGCCTGAGCCGCTGGGCCTGTTGCGCCTCACCCGCAGGGACAACCGCGCCGACCCCATAGTGAGCATGGGTTGCGCTTCGTTTGTGATGCTGTTTGTGCTGTTGCTGTTGGTGTTTTTCATCTTCCTGCCTCCGTGGGTGCCATCCAAGTGAGCCGGGCAGGAAAGCGACAGCAATGGGGCGCTTTGTCCATACATGCCCCCATCTCTGCTTCTTCCGCACAACAACCATACAGAGGTTGGCACACATGAACAAGGCGAAAAGGTTCTTGGCTGTGGCACTGTTGGTCCTGCTGGCGTTCGTCATGGCAGGGTGTTTGGGACCCAAGCCCGTGTTGCAGGGTCAACCCACGGTGGTGCCTCCACCCGCAGGCTCTGACCAGCCCTTCAGAGTGGAAGCCGTCATAGCCAATCAAGGCCCCGGCGAAGGTCAGGTGGAGGTCGAGATCAATCTGATCAACAAACGTACGGGCGAATACATCGCCAAGCACACGGAAGAAGTGCAACTGCAAATAGGGGACACTGTGCACGTCACTGCCGACATACCGCTGCCATCCTCTGCCCGCGACTTGCCACCGGAGGACATCGAAGTAGAGGTGAGCGCACATTATCCTATCCAATGACCCACCGAGCTGTCAGGCTCCCGGTTACCTTGCCCTGTAGGTGGAAAGGGAATGGAGAACAAAGAGCAGTGGGACATACACCGTTTTGGGTGTCCCACTGCTCTTGCCTATACCCTTGTAATCGTGCAAGATAAACAGGACGTTGGCTTTACAGGGCGCGGACAGGCCCTTGGATCAACGTCGTATGCGGGCGAGGTGCGCACCCACACCCACACACAACAGTGCAAGGGCCGCTACAATGGCCATAAGTGCCAGCGTGGTGGCGTAGCCATCGCCGGTTTGCGGCAGGGTGCCCGCGCCGGGCACTTCGGTGGGGGTGGGCAGGATTTCTACAGTCGGGCTGGGCATGGGCGTTGCGGTCTCCTGTATGACCGGGGTTTCGGTCGCCATGGGCGTCTCGGTTGCAGGCACGGTGGGGCTGACCTCAACCGTGGCCGTGACGGTACCTGTAATGGCGGGTGTTATGGTAGGAACCACTGTGCCTGTCACAGTTGGGCTAGCGACCACTGTGCCCGTAACTGTAGCAGTTACTGTGGTAGTGGCCATAGCCGTGACCGTCGCCGTAAGGGTGCCTGTAGCCACCGGGCTGGCGGTTGCCGTGCCCGTAATAGTGCCTGTAGGCTGAGCGGAAGGGCTGAGCGCGTACACGGTGAGGTCCTGATAGTTGCCACCGGACGACACCCTGAACGTCACACCTATCGGCATAAACAGCCTTATCTCGGAATTGCCGGTGTTGCGGATTTCCACCTGACCGTCGCCGTAGAAAGCATCCGCCGTCTGGGGAGTGAACCTTGCAATCACGGCCACCCGGTTCTGAGCCACCGCATCCACGATGGACACGCCGTCGCCTGTCGCAGGCGGCACGTTGGCAGAGGTAGCGTTGTTCACTATCTCCTGTGCGATGGCACGGTCCTGAGTGCGCCATGTGTTGTCACGAAGATACCATATAGCTTCCTGCACCTGAGCAGGGTTGCCCGTTGTATAGCCTCTCTGAATGCTGTAGTTGAGGGCGGCCCGCACGCTTTCTTGCGAAATCCCTACAGGGCTCATCGCCTGCTGGTTGGGGAACGGCAGGCCAAATTGCAGACAGAAGCCTCTGGCCGTTATCGTGGCCGTTCCACCGGCCGGTATGGTGACCGATTGGGCTTGCCCCGCCTGATACGTGGGACCGGCAGTCGAAGTAGACGCCGACAGCACCACGCCCAGCGCCAGCATGCTGGCCACTGCTGCGGCGGAAGCCACCCGCATCACCCGATGGCGTGGCGATTTGGTGTTTTCGTTCATAGGTCTTGCTGTTCCTCCTTCATCTTGGAAACTGTACGTGTCGCGCTTGCACCTGTCCGACATCTACCTTTGGTGCTATCTCTAGCGACAACGTTGATGCTCTATCCGTGTTTGTTATGGCAATATATGTGCCAGACATCTACCACAGAACAAAACAGGGCCGACTGCCAAGTCGACCCTTGATACCACTTATCCGAGCAAAGGCGTGAAAAGGGGGTGCGGGGTTCCGGGGATTATAGCAAAAAGAGAAAGCCCCGCGATGGCCTACTCTCCCACAGCCGGGTGGGCTGTAGTACCATCGGCGCTGTCCGGTTTCACTTCCGGGTTCGGGATGGGACCGGGTGGGTCCCGGACGCTCTGATCACGGAGCTTTCTCTTTTT
>DAOTTC010000051.1:0-26146 GCA_034437815.1 Chloroflexia bacterium
TGACCACCACCGGGACGGCATCACCAACCCACCTCCCATCAACGGCAACAACGAGGTGTCCGTGTACCCAGACGACGACGGTGGGTATCTGAGGCTCAGGAGCAGTGCCTATTACCAGCAGGGTCCCATCCCCCTCCCTTCAGGCGGGCCGGCACCCACTCCAACAGCCACCCCCACCGGCTGTTGGATAAGCTTCAGCGACGTGCGCCCGTCGGATTACTTCTACGAGGCCGTGCGCTACCTGTACTGCCGAGGCGTGGTAGGCGGCTACAGTGATAATACCTTCCGGCCATGGAGCAACACCACAAGAGCGCAGATCGCCAAGATGGTAGTGCTGGCCGAGGGGTGGCCTCTGCTCAATCCGCCCAACCCCACCTTCGCCGACGTGCCCTATGGCTCAACCTTTTACACATATGTGGAGACGGCGGCGGCACGCGGCATCCTCGGTGGATACGCGTGCGGGGGACCGGGCGAGCCTTGTGATGCGAGCCGCCGCTCGTATTATCGCCCCGGCGTGTCGGTTACCCGAGGGCAGATCGCCAAGATGGTAGTGCTGGCCGAGGGGTGGCCTCTGCTCAACCCGCCCAACCCCACCTTCGCCGACGTGCCTTATGGCTCAACCTTTTACACATATGTGGAGACGGCGGCGGCACGCGGCATCCTCGGTGGATATGCGGATGGCAGCTTCCGACCGGGTAATCAGGCAACGCGTGGTCAGATCGCCAAAGTGGTGTACAACGCCGTGACGTCACCGTGAGCCGGTGTTATAAGGAGTAGAGGACTTGACGACTAAAGCCCTCCACGGCGGTTGTTTGCGATGCCCTTCTAATCCGCGTTCTGATTGGGATTGAAACGGTAGCCCAGCCCCCACACAGTTTCGATCAGACGGGGGTTAGAAGGGTCCTCTTCGATCTTGAGGCGTAGGCGGCGGATGTACACGTCCACCTGACCGGCCTCGCGGCCCTGCGTGTCGCCCCACGCGTGCGCCATCAGCACCTCGCGGGTGAGTATCTTGCCGGCGTTGCGCATCAGGCAGTGCAGTAGCTGGCTCTCGGTAGGGGTCAGTTCAGCGACTTTGCCCCCGGTCAGCGTTACCCTGTGGCGCAGCGGGTCCAGTTGCACCGAACCTACTGACAGCGCCCGCCCCTCGGCGGTGGGCTGGGTCTGCGACCGTCGCAGCAGGGCTTTGACGCGTGCCATTAACTCGGCGGGTTCGCATGGCTTGGGCAGATAGTCGTCAGCTCCATCCAGCAGGCCGCGCACCCTGTCCTCTGTGCTGCCGCGCGCCGACAGCATCAATATAGGCACGCGGTTGGTCTCGCGCACACGCCTGCATATCTCAAACCCATCCTCGCGCGGCAGTGTCACGTCCAGTATAAGCATGTCTATCCACTGTTGATCCAAGATGTGCATGGCCTCCGCGCCGCTCGAGGCGGTTACGACCTCGTAACCCTCATCCTTGAGCAGGAAACTCACCATCTTGACGAGGATGGGATCGTCATCCACTATCAATATTTTCATGGCCGGTTTTCCATCGCTCCTTTACGGGTGGTATAGCACCGCCCGATGCAAAAAGCCCAACTTTCTCGCCGATCGTATAGGCTGTTGTGTTATTTGTTTATTTTGCAAGGTAATGATAGCCTATGCAACCTCAGTTTGGCAACATTTGTAACCTTTATAGTGTGGGGGCTTGTGCCAATAGTCTGGGCCAATCTCTGCCATCATCGAGGAAAAGCAAGGGCTAGGGCTCCGGCTTACCGGAGGTGGGTTGGGCACAAGGCAAGGCCTGTATGCAGGCGGGACGCCTGTGCTCCCTCCCTTAGCGCACTTGGTGGCTCTTGGCATCTTGGTGGTTGGCCCTAATATCAATTCTCCAATAGAAAGGGGGTGGTATTGAAAGAGTTGAAAGCCAGTGGACCTGACGACTGGCGACTGGCGACTGGCGACCACCCCCTTCCTACTCAAGGTGGGTGGGAGCTAGAGGCAATCATCGCCTGTTTGCATGGGGTCTTGCAGATAATTGGTGTATGTTGTGTAAGATTCGGCTTCTATGCCGTGAGTGCTTACTCTTGTTGGAGTCCGTGGCCGGCCACACACGCTGCCGTGCCGTACCCGCAAGCTTTGGTGATAGGCATGGCATGCAACCCACCAGCAAGTTCTGTCAGGATTGCACGTCCTCGCCCATATCGTTTTAAGCATGCTTCAATATGTAACCCCTAAAATCATTCTATAAACCACGGGTAGAGCTAGTCGCAGGATACAATACACGATATGTGTGGAATAGCCGGGATCTTCAACCGCGCCAGCCGCAGGCCCGCACAGCCGGAGCTTCTCGCCGCCATGCTCGCAGCCATAAGGCACCGCGGGCCGGAGGCGGCGGGGGCATATCTGCACGGCGTGGTGGGGTTGGGCCACGACCGCCTGAGCATAGTGGACCTCGAGGGGGGACTCCAACCCATCGGCAACGAAGACGGCACCGTGTGGGTGATATGCAACGGCGAGGTGTTCAACTTCATAGAACTGCGGCGCGACCTGATCGAGCGCGGGCACACCTTCCGCACCGGCTCGGACAGCGAAGTGATAATCCACCTGTATGAAGAGCATGGCCCTGACTGCGTGCAATATATGATCGGGCAGTTCGCGTTCGCGCTGTGGGACGGGCGCACGCATACCCTGATGCTGGGGCGCGACCGGCTGGGCGTGCGGCCCCTGTACTACACAGAGGTGAACGGGGACCTGCGCTTCGCCTCCGAGGTCAAGGCTTTGCTGGCCGACCCACAGGTGCCCGCCGAACTTGATCTGGAGGCGCTGGATCAGGTGTTCACCTACTGGGCACCACTGCCGGGGCGCACGGCCTTCCGGGGCATCCGGGAACTGCCCCCCGGCCACCATATGTTGGTGGGCCTGCACGGCACGCCCACATCTGCGTGTGTGCGCCGGTACTGGTCGCTCGACTTCTCGCACGAATTTGCGGGCAGGAGCAAGGGCTACGACGAGCGATATTACGCGCACAGCCTGCTGGACCTGCTGGTGGACGCCACACGCCTGCGCCTGCGTGCCGATGTGCCCGTGGGGGCCTACCTGAGCGGCGGCCTCGACTCTTCGACCATAGCGGCCATCGTGCGGCGCTACACGGGCAACCGGCTCAAGACATTCTCCATTTCGTTCGCCGACGAGCACTTCGACGAAGCGGCCTACCAACAGCGCATGGCCGACCATCTGGGCACCGAGCACGTGTCCATGCACTGCACCGACGAACAGATCGGCCAGTGCTTTCCCGATGTAGTGTGGCACGTGGAGACGCCGATACTGCGTACTGCGCCCGTGCCCATGTTCCTGCTGTCGCGGCTGGTCAGGCAGAACGGCTTCAAGGTGGTGCTCACCGGCGAAGGGTCCGACGAGTTTCTGGGCGGCTACGACATCTTCAAAGAGGATAAACTGCGCCGCTTCTGGGCCGCCCACCCCGGTTCGAGGCTCAGACCACTGTTGTTGAAGAGGCTGTATGGAGACGTGAAGGGCATGGCCGACACCCCCCGGCCTTACCTCGAAGCCTTCTTCAGAAACGGGCTTACCGAGACTGCCGACCCATGCTACAGCCACCTCGTGCGCTGGCGCAGTACGGCACGCATCAAGCGCCTGTTCTCGCGGGGGGTGAAGGAGCAGTTGGCCGAAGCCGGGCACGGTGGTGCCCGCGCGCTGGCCGAGGCCCTTGAGGGCATAGATATGCGTTGGCACCCCCTGTCGCGGGCGCAGTTCATCGAGAGCCGCATCTTCCTGTCACAGTACCTGCTGTCTTCGCAGGGCGACCGCGTGGCTATGGCCCACGCCGTGGAGGGGCGCTTCCCCTTCCTCGACCACCGCGTAGTGGAGTTTGCGGCCAGCATACCGCCCGACCTGCGCCTGCGCGGCCTGACCGAAAAGTACATACTGCGCAAGGCAGTGGCCGACCTTGTGCCCGACGAGGTGCTGGCCCGCACCAAACGGCCCTACCGCGCCCCCATACGCAACGCCTTCTTCGGCCCGCGCTCGCCCGATTACGTGCGCCACCTGCTGTCGCCCACCGAAGTACGACGCACGGGCATCTTCGACCCCGAAGCGGTAGCCATGCTCGCCGCCAAATGCTCTACCGCCTCTATGGTGGGTGAAGCCGATAGCATGGCGCTGGTGGGGGTGCTGTCCACCCAGCTTCTGTATCAGCTGTTCGTCGAGCAGAGGCGTGCAACCCGGCCCCCGGACGATTTCAGGGTCACCCGTGTAGCGGCCCCACCGCCCGCGGAAAGCGAGCGCCGACATGAGCACGCGCAGGTTGCTCTGCCCGCCTGAAATGAGGCAAAGGCAAGAGAAGAGTGAAGAGTCAGGAGGCATTGGATTGGTAGCTACCGGTCTGCGATTGTGCACTCGATGCGTACTGCCGGAGACCTTCCCCGGCGTCGCTTTCGACGATAACGGCGTGTGCAACTACTGCCACCGGGCACTGGTGGAAGAGAAGCTGGCCGCCCAGCGCGAGGCCTCGCGTGCCCGCTTCGAGCAACTGCTTGCGGAGGTGCGGGGGCGCGGCCCCTACGACGTGCTGGTGGGCTGGAGCGGCGGCAAGGACAGCACCTACATACTGGCCCGCCTGCTGGAAGAGTTCAAGGTGCGCGTGCTGGCCTTCACCTTCGACAACGGCTTCGTGTCCAAACAGGCGTTTCGCAACATGGAAAAGCTGTCAGACAGTCTGGGCGTGGACCATGTAATCTACAAAGCCAACTTTCAGGTCATGCGTCGGGTGTTCAACGCCTCAGCCGAGGGCGAAGAGCTGTACCCTCGGTCGGCGCTGGGCAGGGCCAGCAACATCTGCACATCGTGCATGGGCCTCGCCAAAAGCCTTGCCCTGCGCCTGTGCATCGAGAAGGGCATACCTATGACCGCCTTCGGCTGGACGCCGGGGCAGGTGCCGCTGGCTTCGGGCATATTCAAGAGCAACCCCGCCATCATCCGCAAGATGCAAGAGGTGAGCCTGAGCGCCATGCGCCGCCTCGTGGGTGAAGACATGGTGCGCCCCTACTTCCTCGAAGAAGAGCACTACGCCCACCCCGAGCGCTTCCCCTACAATATCTCGCCGCTGGCCTTCATGGAATACGACGAAGCCAAAGTGTACGAATATGTGCAGGCTCTGGGCTGGGTGCGGCCAAAAGACACCGACCCCAATTCTACCAACTGCCTGATCAACAGCTATGCCATCCACGTGCATCTGGACCAGCACGGCTTCCACCCGTATGTGGCCGAACTGGCCGGGCTGGTGCGCGAGGGGCGCATGAGCCGCGAAGAGGCCCTCCAACGCCTCGACACCATGCCCGCCGACAACGTGGTCAACTACGTCACCGACCGGCTGGGCGTGCCCCGGTACCGGCACCCGGGTGCTCGCGCTCGGCACGCGCCCGGCCCCAACCCCGGCCACAGCCACAGCAGGAACGGCGAACAGTCAATCGAGGTTATTCAGGTGGGGGCGCGGCCATGAGCCGGGAGCCTTGAGCCGCTCGCCCCCACGCCAATATGCTTTATCAATCCATCATC
Source organism: Chloroflexia bacterium (assembly GCA_034437815.1). GTDB lineage: Bacteria > Chloroflexota > Chloroflexia > QHBQ01 > JADMIH01 > JADMIH01. Next base: position 5,557 of record DAOTTC010000051.1, read on the forward strand.
TATCACCAGCTGAATCATCATCAATCGTTTACGGAGGTTCGAACAGCATGACCACTGTCACCGGCGAAATCGAAAAACAGATCCATCAGTTCCTGATAGACAACTTCGTGTTCGACCCATCGGCCCGCATAGGCCCCGAAGACTCGCTTCTGGAAAGCGGCATAATCGACTCCACGGGCGTGCTCGAAGTGATAATGTGGCTGGAGTCTACGTTTGGCTTCACCGTGGAGGATCAGGAAGTCCTGCCTGAGAACCTCGACTCGATCCGCAACATAGCAGGCTATATCCAGCGCAAGCTGGCCCACAGCCTTGCCGCCGCCTCGTAGCGTATAAGTAAGGAGAGGGCCGGGGAGGGCTTTGCCGTCCCTGTTGCCCTGAAGCAGCACGAACACGAAGAGGTATCTCATATGCTGGTACAGCATTTTCTGGAGACAAGCGCCGAGCGCTACCCTGATAAAGTGGCTCTGGTGTGCGGCGAGCAGAGGCTCACATACAGTGAAATAGAGGCCGAGGCCAACCGGCTGGCGCACGCCCTGCGCGATGCGGGGGTACAGCGCGGGGACCGCGTGACCATCCTGCTGGAAAACAGCGCCGAGGCGGTGATAGCCATCTTCGCCGCGCTCAAGGCCGATGCGGTGTTCATGGTGCTCCACCCCGGCACCAAACCCGACCGACTGGCATACCTGTTGGACGATGCCGAGCCTGCGGCGCTGGTCACCGACACCGCGCACATACGCGAGGCCGCAGTCACCATAGACGAGGCCCGCTCGCTCCGATGCCTGATATGGGTGGACGGGGCAGAGGCTCGCCCAGCCGTGCGCGGTGCACAGGACCTCGCAGTCATCGGGTGGGCCGACCTGAAGCGCTACCCGGCACACCGCCCGGCCACCCGCGCCATCAGCATGGACCTCGCCACCCTGATCTACACGTCGGGGAGCACCGGCCAGCCCAAAGGGGTGATGTCCACCCACCTCAACGTGGTGAGCGCCACCAACTCGATCAACGGCTACCTGCACAACACCCCGGACGACATCATCATTGACCTTCTGCCGCTGGCTTTCGACTACGGGCTGTACCAGATAATGCTGGCGTTTCAGGTAGGGGCACGTGTGGTGCTCGAAAAGGGATTCGCGTTCCCGGCGCATACTGTGGCCGTTATAGAGCGCGAGAATGTGACCGGCCTGCCCGGCGTGCCCACACTGTTCGCCCTTCTGCTCAAATACCCTGACTTGCTGGAGCGGGGCCTGCGGTCACTGCGCTACATCACCAACACGGCGGCGGCCCTGCCCGTGAGCCATATCGAGCAGATACGGGCGGCCTTCCCGCATGCCACCCTGTTCTCCATGTACGGCCTCACCGAATGCAAGCGGGTGTCCTACCTGCCCCCCGAACAGCTCGACTATCGTCCCGCCTCGGTAGGCATCGCCATACCAGATACGGAAGTGTATGTGGTGGATGACGAGGGCAACCGACTGCCGCCCGGCGAGGTGGGCGAGTTGGTGGTGCGCGGGGCGCACGTGACGCGTGGCTACTGGCGCGCCCCCGAACTGACCGCACAGCGCTTCCGGCCCGGCCCCCTGCCCGGCGAGACCGTGCTGTACACCGGCGACCTGTTCAAGACCGACCAAGAGGGCTTTCTGTACTTCGTGGCTCGCAAAGACGACATCATCAAGAGCCGGGGCGAGAAGGTCAGCCCACGCGAGGTGGAAAACGTGGTGTGCAGAATGCCGGGCGTGGCCGAGGCCGCTGTGGTGGGCGTGCCCGACCCCGTGCTGGGGCAGGCAGTGAAATTGTTCGTGGTGCCCTTCTCAGGCGCCCAACTTACCGAGCGCGAGGTGCGGGCCTACTGCACTCGCAATCTAGTTGATTACATGGTGCCCAAGTACGTGGAGGTGGTGGCCGAACTGCCGCGCACCGGCAACGGCAAGGTGGATAAGAAACAGCTTGCGGCTGTGAGTACTTGAGAAGCCTACGGGTTGTGGGGGGCTTGCTGTTCAGCTTCTGTCAACGGCCACAGGGCCGATGGAATCCGCGCCCCGCTCTTCCTTGACGAATTCATAGCCACTGCCCGGTATGGTTCTGATGAGGTCCATATCGGGCAGTGCTTTGCGCAGTTTGGTGCGCAGGCGGTGGATGTACACCTCTAGTTGGTTACTGCTCCCCTCGTAGTCCACGCCCCACGCCTCGGCGATGAGTTGGTCGTGGGGCATGACGTCCCCGGCGTTGCGCATGAGCACGTGCAGAAGCGAGCACTCCATCTTGGTCAGCTCGATGCTGTGGTCGGCGTTGGTGCCTGAGATCAGCACGGTCTGGCTTGGCGCGTCCAGACATACCGGGCCCACGCACAGTCTGGTTTGCAATTCGTGGGCGAAGGTTGGCTGGGTGCGGCGGATCAGCGAGCGCACCCTCGCCAACACTTCGGAGGGGTCAAAGGGCTTGGTCACGTAGTCATCCGCCCCTTCGTTGAGGGCGGCCACCTTATCTTCCTGCCTGCCCAGCGCCGATATGACCAGTATAGGTATGGTCAGCCCCTGATCGCGCACCTGCCTGCATACTTGCAGGCCGTTGCAGTCGGGGAGCATCACATCCAGCACGATCAGGTCCACCGGTTCGCTGTTCAGCACCTCCAGCGCCTCCAACCCCTTGGTGGCCGTATGCACGATATAACCCTCGTTACTGAGCAAGAAGGTCAGCATCTTGAGGGTGGAAGGGTTGTCTTCTACAACCAGCAGGTGCATGGCTTACTGGCACTAAATATAAGGATGATGAGGCGAAGAAAGCTCAACCCAAGCATATCTGCTATCGTTGCCTCTATTGTAAGCGCCGGGCGCTAGGATGTCAACAGGCTTGGGCTTTGTTGCGCAACAGGGAGGGGTATCATTTGTACCCCGGACAGGGGTTGACAGGGGGCTTAGACCAACCCCTGTCCGGGGGTACCAAGAAATTTGGGTATTGACAGCGGGCACTGCCGGTAGTAAAATAGCTGCATCAGAGGACCATGCCTCTAGGCGGAAGCGATGTGCTTTATTGCACACTATCAATCCGCCTTCTGAGGATCTGTCTTATCGCCGAACCCATCGGATAGTTAAGAGATTGCTGAGCGCTGCGCTGTATCGTGCTTTTTGTCCCCACCCTCACCTTGCCGATTAGCCTCCCCATCATCAGACTCTTCACATCCGACGATCTTCATCTTACTCTTCCACGGGCTTTCCGACTTTGACAGCCGCATAGCCGGACATGCAACCGTCCAAGGTAGTTGTGATGCTTGCCGTGGCATCGACTGCCTCAGCTGCCCCTAGCACATCCCGGTTGCACTGTCTGCGTCGGATGTCCGCCCGACAAGGCATATTGCCCGGTATGGCTCAAAACCCAAGCTCGTCTGCATACCATTCCGAGGCGGGCCACCCCGGAGGGCGCATAGGTGGTCCATTCAGCTTACAACCTTGTAAACCGCCTCATCAGCACACGGAAGGAGGGCTTATGCTTATGGTGTGAACTGTAGGAGTGAATGTGAAGCGCTATGCGCAGGTTGAAGAGCGAATTCAGCCGGAGAATTACGGCAATAAGGCGATTCGAGGAGGTCACAATGTTCAAGCGCATGGGGTTCCTGTCAATCCCGCTTGTGGTGCTGGGCCTGTTGGTGGCCAACATCGGCGTGTATACCGCCCATGCCCACAACTGGGATGGTTACCACTGGAACAAGGGTGGCAACATATACATCTATAACTACAACACAGCTGTGTTCTGGGGCGATGCTGAGGCGGCTCGCCAAGACGCATGGAACCAGATACCCATCCTGTGGAACTACAACATAAATTACCACCCATCGGAGAACGGCTGGCACATCCACGTGTTCGATGGCAACTGGGGCAACACGGGCTGGAGCGGGCTGGCGACCATAGAGGACATCGGCTGGGACTGGGGTTGCTGGTGCTTCAGACACATCAACCACGGCCTCGCCCGCTACAACAGCTACTATGGGTACTCCGCTTACTGGAGGCAGTATGTGTTTTGTCAGGAGATCTTCCACACCTACGGCTTCCAGCATGACGACTCGAACGGCTGCATGGACTACACGCCGAGCACCAACCGTCTCGTGCCCCACAACGTCAACGACTTCTATGGCCGTTACCAGAACCATTAGCCCGGCGGCACACACGTGCTGTCAGTTGTCCATCCAACTAAAGGAGATAGTGCCATGAGCAAGCTGAGCAAGTTGAGCACGTATACGGGCTGGGCGGGCATTGCGGTGCTTGTGCTCGCTCTGGTAGGCCAGTTCATGGCCTACCGGTCCGCCAACCCGGTAGCAGTACACCACGCATCGTGGGACTTCAAGCCCCAGAGCTTCGAGGAAGTAGTCAACAAAGCGAAGAACATAGTGGCGGTAGAGGTGGTGTCTGTAGCGGCGGGGCCTGACCTTGTGGTGCCCGCCAAAGACCTGCCCAACAACGAAGACCGCATCCCAACCCAGCACATCACCGCCAGAGTCGTAGTGAAGGATAAGGGCGAGGTGCAGGAGGGTCAGGAGATCACCATCTTCCGCACGGGCGGCACCCTCGGTGAGGTGAGCCTGCCCGCCGGCCCGCCGCGCTCCGGCCCGCCAGACGAGAAACGCGGGCATGTGCGGCAAGGTCCTCAGCCCGGCGGCAAGCCGGCTGCTGACCCCAATCTGCAGGCGCCTCAGCCCGATCAAGCTACCAAAGACCCGGACACCCCGGCCAACGCTGCCGACGCGCGCGTGTTCCTGCTGTTCGACGACCCACCCTATCAGGTGGGTGAGCGCTATTACATGGCTCTTACAGATGGGCCTAACAACACACAGCGTCCTGTCTCGCCCGAAGGCCGGTACAAGATAGGGGAGAACAATCGGCTTCAGGCCGTGACCGATACCCCGGCGGCACAGGGCGTAGCCGGTCGGGAACTGGCCGAGGTCAGGAGCGCCGCGAGGGGTCAGACCCGCATCCCGCCGGGCCGCGTGCAGAGGCGCGTCACCACCGAGGAGCCACCCACCGTGGGCATGCCGCGTACTGGCGAGCATTCGCATGGCGGTGGCTTCGGCAACGAGATCGCGCTGTTCTACATAGGCACGGCACTGGCCGCTCTCGGCGTGGGGCTCGGCGTGGCTTCTCGTATAGCATCCCGGCGTCGTGGCTAGGTCGGGCTTGTGCATCTCACACCACATGCCCCCCTCTACGCGCTTGGTGCTGAAAATAGGGCCGGGTATGGAGAGGGCATGCCCTCTCCATACCCGGCTGTACCCGGCTGTCCTTCACGACAAGACAACACCGGACAAACTATAGAGCGCAAGCTCAGGCATGCGGCACGAAGCTTGCAGGGCCTGTGGTGGGCCAGCAGGCTCGCACGAGCCGTGTGAGACCGGCCAAGGCACGCCCGGGGCGGGCGCAGGCGCGTGCACAAGGCCCGACACGAGCCCATTCAGGAGGTTTCGCGATGCCAACCAACCAGAGGCAGTGGGGGAGGCGCCCGGCATCTGCGCTGACTATAGCCGCGACCATGCTATTGGTCGTGGCGTGCGCCATGCCCGGCGCACCGGCCACACCCGCACCCACGTCCTCCCCCGGCGGGGCCGGTGCGCTCGCTCAGGACAAAGCTGGTCTGCTGACGGCCCTTGGAAACGCCGGTGTCACCGTGTCGTCCACAGGTCAGGTGGAGCAACCCTTCCTGTCGGTGCCGGGCGAAGCTTTCAGCGCCGGTGGGGGCACGCTTCAGGTGTTCGAGTACCCTGACGAAGCGGCCGCCCGGCGCGATGCGGACAAGATAAAGCCCGATGGCACCATCGAAGGCTACTCGATCGGCTGGGTGGACCGGCCGCACTTCTACCGCGCCGGGCGTATGCTGGTGGTGTTTCTGGGCACCGATCCTACCGTGCTCTCAGCACTTGAGGCCGCGCTGGGTAAACCCTTCGCCGTGTACACCGGTCCGCTCTTTCCCGGCGGCTCCGGAACCCCGCAACCATGACCGATGCTGTGATAACCAGCGGCACACAGGCTGCGCCTGCTCCGGACACCGGCGCGCCCAGTGATGCAGTTGACGCGGCTGTGGCGATGCGGGTGCGTGCCGGTCTGCGGCGGGTGGCATGGGCGTTTGCTGTGACCTGCTTGTACGCACTGGCTGCCGTCGTAGTCACGTGGCCCCTTGTGACTGCCCTGCCGTCGTCGGTCATGCTCGCCGCCGAGCACGCGCTTACCGTGCAACTGTTCACCATGTGGACGCTGTGGTGGACTGCCGACCGGTTGCCCCATCTCTTCGCGGGCTACTGGGACGCCCCATCCTTCCACCCCAACCCCGGGGTGTTCACCTACTCCGAGCCGGAGCCGCTGGTGGGGGTGGCGGTGGCCCCCCTGTGGTGGCTTGGAGCGCCCCCCGCTCTGATCCATAATATCGCCCTGCTGGGCGTGCTAGTACTCAACGGCCTGTTCGCTTACCGGCTGGCGCGCACGCTGGGCATCGCTCGTCCGCCTTCGCTTGTAGGGGGCATAATCATGCTGGCCCTGCCCTTTGTGGCCGGGCTGTTCGGCGTGATCAACCTCATGCCGGTGTTCGGTATGCTGTGGGTGCTGGACGGTGTGGTGAGGTTCAGTAGGGACGGTAGCCTGCGCAGTGCCATATGGTCTGCCGCCGGCTTCCTTGCCGCCTACTTCACCTGTCAGCAGTATGCGCTCATGTTCTCGCCGTTCGCGGGGGGTGCGCTGGTGCTGGCGCTGGGCCTGCGGAGGTTCGAGCCGAAAGCCATGCTCCGGCTGGCAGGCCCATGGCTGGCCGCCGCGCTGGTCATATTGCTTGTAGCGTGGCCGGGGTTGCAGTTGCACCATCAGCTCGGTTTCGTGAGACCGGAGGCTCTGGTGCAGAAGCTGTCGGCCACGCCCGGCGATTTTGTGGTGCGGCCCGAAACCGCTTGGCTCGATGTGCCCCGCCGCAAGCATATGACCGAGGATACCTCGGGGCTGTTTCCCGGCGCGCTGTTGCTGGCTCTGGCCGTGGCAGGCACCGTCATGGGCTGGCGCCGCCCCGGGCTGCGCGCATGGACCGCCTTTTTTGCGGCCGGCGCTGTGCTGGCCGCCGTGCTGGCAATGGGCTTCAACGTGTCCATAGAAGGGCTTAGCCCTTACCACGCGCTGCGGGCGCTGTTGCCCGGCTTCAGTGGTTTGCGCAGCGCGTTCCGCTATGCCATCATCATGCAGATGATGCTGGCGGTTTTGAGCGTGATAGGGCTGGCTCTGCTCGCCCGGCGGGCCCGGCCGGCCGGGCGCAAAGCCCAAGCATTGGTGTTGTTGGTGGGGTTGCTGGCCGCTGTCGAAAACCTCACCGTGCCGGTGCCGCTGGCCGAGGTCCCGACCACGCCCAGAACCGCATGGACCGAATGGCTGCGCGCCCAACCGGAAGGCACAGTGGTGGCTCACATACCATTCGCTCAGGGGGTCACCGTCAAGGAGCACGAAGTAGACGCGTGGTACATGTTCGCGCAGATGTACCACGGCAAACCCATCGTGAACGGCTATTCCGGCTGGTTCCCGCCCGGTTACACCCCCTTCCAGTTGGAGATGGCCCGGCTCTTCCCTCAGCACGGCCTGCTGTGCACTCTGCATAAAGGGTTGGGGGTCAACACTCTGGTGGTTGACCGGTCGTGGCTGGCGGCGCACGAGCCGGACATGGCGCGGCACTCGGAGTTTCTCACTCCCGCCTACAGCGACCGACAGGTACAGATATATCGGCTGTGGGTGCCCGACGACCAGTGCGTACCCGACCGGTAGGTGGCGCCACCAGCGCTCTTGCATCTCGCACCTCGTGTTTGCGGCGAGGGTCGAGTGAGTTTGTGCCCATCTAGGGCTTCTGGTACAATGAGAGCGTGCCCAGATGGGGAACGGTCAAAAGACATACGCTCTGCCCGTGAACGGAGCGCAATGAATGCGGGGAAGCAAGCGGGCGCGGCAGTAGTGGCCTGCCCCCACCCCGCGGGGGCCTGAAGTCAAGCCTGCTTCGGCTGTGCGCCCCAGAAAGAAAGTTGTGTGCGCGAGTCGCTCCGACCCCTCTTGCGAATATTGACCTTGCTGGCCGGGCTTGTAGTCCTGCTGCTGCTTGTGCTGGTGCTCGTGTCCCTGCTCGTCTCGCGGGTCGCGCCCGCCGCCCAAGCTTCAGCCCCGCCCCTCAGTCCGACGGGTGCCACGCCACGGAACGACATCTCGGCATATCTGGCGGGCTTCGGTTACCGGGTTGACACCGTGGGCCACCCTACACGGCAGGATGGCAGCGCCGAGGCCGGCACGGTGGTGGTGCTCATGCCCATGCAGTCTCCAAGCTATCGGCTGGGCCAGAGCGTGCTGGAGGACCCGGAGACCCAGCGCCAGTTGTCCGTGGCTTTCGCCGCTGTGGCGCGGTTCTACCCAAGCGCGCGCCATGTGGCCGTGGGGTTGGTGAGGGGTGACCGAGCGCTGGTGTTCCCCGCACTCACCAGCGAGGTGAGGGCGGCCCATGAAGGCAGGCTGAGCATCGAGCAGTTCTGGGCAGGGGTGGAGTCCGAAGCGACGCTCCTTGACACCCGCACGTGGGAGCCCGTGTACGACCGGGACTTCGTGCACAAGGACTTCTCGGGCACGTCCGGTTGGAAAGGGTTGCTGCCCCCCAACGCCGAAGCTCAAAAGGCACTGCCGCCGGGGGCCGTGGGCGGGCAGATCCGCATTCAACCTTCGAGCGCCTACCTGCCGGAAGGTCAGGAGTTGGTGCTGGTGGCCACTTTGCTGACTGCCGACGGGCAACCCCTGCCCGGCCAGAGCGTGCGGTTCTTCTACACGCCTGAAGGTGGCGAGCCGCAGCAGATAGCTGTACTCACCACCGGCGCGGACGGGGCGGCCCGTGCGCGCTTCACCGCTCCACCTGACCTCGAGGGCACCGTGGTGATGGGCGCCAACCATAGCCAGAGCCAGAGCCAGACCGGGGCCGGTTTGTCACCCGGCGCGTTGAGCGCGCAGGCGCCCCTCCGGATAGGGCCACCGGTCTCCGGGCCGGCAGCTCTCGGGGTGGTCACAGGCAGCCTAGCTTTGCAGGGATACAACGTACTCAACGCTGCCTATGATGCCTCCAAGGGGCGTGCTTCCGTGCTGGCCGAGATCGCCGCGCCGCGCTTCGATCTGCGCGTGCGCGGGCAGGTGTTGAGCATGGCGGGCACGTTGTTCGCAGTGCTGCCCGCGCAGGTGGCCGAGCCTGTGCTGCTGTACAGGAGCGGGGGGGATTCATTCCAACTGGTGTTCCGGGTCGAGCGTGCCGACTGGCAGGCATGGTTGGCGGGCGCAAGCGATGAAGCCCAACTGTGGAGGGACATCAGGCTGGCCGCAGTGGTGGATGCACGCACCGGCCAGAGGATAGATCAGCGCGACTTCATCAGCAAGAACTTCTCAGATGCGGTGGACACCACGGGCATCACCGTCGAGAAGGAGGTGGAGAGCACGCTGGCACGTGAGGCTTGGGGCGATCAGCTCTATCCCGGGCGATTTAGGGTGCCCGTGGGCGCGTTCGCGGATTCCTTCGACGTGCGGGAGCGCACGCCGGGCACCGAGTTCGCTGTCTACAGTTCCACTGACCCCACCGCTCCGGTGTACGCGTCGGCGCAGGACCCAGACGGCAGCCGGCTGCGTAGCCTGCGCCTGAGCACGGGCCAGTACCTGATGGCCGTCGCCTCGACAGGTGCCCCGGCCAGAGTGCGGCTTTCCTATGTGGAGCACCTGCTCGATTCCGCAGGCTCGCAACCGTGAGGGCGGTCGCGAACTCGGTCATCACATTTCGGGTTGGCAGTTTATGTTGAGATCGAGGTCTGGCATGTTCACTGCACGGCATGCACAACGCGCAGACTGTGCGCGCACGGTCTGGCGAAACTTGAGGGGGCACACCGCGAGGCAAGGGCGCGTCGGCAGGTTTTGCGCGGTGTGGGTGTGCTTGGTGGTGGCAATTATGTTCACGGCGGCGCTGGCGATGCCCGCTATCAGCCACGCTCAGGCCGTGCGGCTGGAAGTGAGGGATGTGCGCCCGGTGCAGGTGATCGAGGACGTGCCCCTGATCGTAGGCAAACCCACGGTCGTGAAGGTGGTGATCAACGCCAGCCGCGCCACGCAAGCCACGCTGGAAGTGGCGCTGGGCGCGAGCCGTAAGACCACAGGGGTGCGCCTCAACCGCGGGTTGAACACCTTCTACGTGCCCGTTGACCCGCCGGGTGCGCCGGGCAGCGCGCAGGTGTCGGCGGCGATATCGGCCACGTCAGGCGGTTCCAACAGCCGCAAGACGCAGGTCGTGCAGGTGGTAGCTCCGGCGCTCGGCCAGATCAGGGTAGTGTTCTTGCCGGTGGACTGGAGCGAGGGGGACCGGGCGGGCCACTTTCCGGGCCGCTACAACAGCTTCGTGGGTGACAGCGGGTCCTTCTTTCGAGCTACATATCCCCTGCCAGATAGCAACGTGCATATCAACGCCAGCCCCAACACCCACATGCTTGGTCCCGCAGAGCGGGCCATCGCAGACGCTCAGGGCAACCTGAACTGGGACAACATCACGGCGATGTACACCTCCATGGCTGTGGCGGGGCGCATGGTCATGCCCGATGCCGATCTGGTGGTCGGTGTGCTACCCCCCAAGTGGTTCGCCCGCAACCTGAACGAGCCTAACACCGTCGGGCTGGAAGTGCACGCCGTGCGGCAGGTTGTGGCAGCGCAGGTGGATGCTGACTATGCCACCCTCGCACACGAGGTGGGCCACGTATTCGGCAGAGAGGACGAGTACGATTTCAGCGCAAACCCGCCGCGCATCGGCAACCGCATTGATGCGCCCGGCTACTGGGTGTCCAAGTCCGAGCCTATCTACCCCGATGGGCGCACCGTCTATTATTCGTTCATGGGGGCTTCGGATCGTCGGTCACGCTACTGGGTGGACCGCAGCACCTATCTGGCGATCCTCGAGGTGCTACAGCGAGGCTCGTTGCCCTAATAATTGGGTTGTGCCCGTGACCACACGGTGCTATGCAGGCACAGCACCCATGCCCCAATATGTGGGACCGGTTGTGCTTGCCGTCCGGCGGATGCCTCTGGCGCAAGAGTCTTAGGGCGGGGACGCAAACAACAAGTTCACAGGGGGGACCTTCTTATGCACATATGGCACCTGCATTATTCGGTACCGGCACAGACCCTGCCGCCCATCCAGCCTCAGGCCGGCTTCGACCTGATAAACTTCCTCGTGAACGCCGTGGCCGCTCTGCTGTGGTCCGTCGTAGCCGCCATGATCTTCTCTCTGGTGGTGATCGTGGCCATGCGCATCTTCAGCGCTCTCACCCCCGGAGTGGAAGAGCTGGAGGAGCTTAAGAAGGGCAACATGGCCGTGGCGCTGGTGATGACGGGTTTCGTACTGGCGGTGGCTGCGGTGGTGGTGGCCGTGCTGCTCAAATAACCCGGTCGTATGTTTTGCGGGCCGCTCGCCTGCGGGCATGCACGCCAGCCGCAACTACGGCCAGCGCGAGGAGCGCTCCCGGCAGGGCCAGCGTTCCAAGCCAGCCGGAGCTATTGTGGCCTGTGCGCGGCATGCCCGGTGGCTCAGGTTCCGGTTGCATGACCGGGGGCGTGCCCGCCATGGCGGGGTTGACCTGACCGCACATGATACCCGGGCTGGGCAGGGTATCGCCTGCGTGCACGTTTACGTACCACCGGCCGAACTCTACCTGCTGGTCTATCTCGGTCACCGCTCGTGCCATACCGCTGCCGTCCGCTTCGAGGGTTTGCAGGGGGATCAATATAGTCCCCGTGCAGCTCCCGTCGTGTATGTGGTTGACGTGCCTGCTGTTAGGCTGGAGACCGGAAGCGGTCACTACCACCTGCGTGCGCCCGTCTGCGAGGCGCAGGAAGGTGGCTATACCGCTCGGCGCTCCCGGAGGCACCTGGCCGGGCATAGCCCCCTCAGGTAGCAGGTCTGCTGAAGCGTACACCTCGCCGGCCTGTTGCTCCTGTGCGCGGGCAGGCCCGGCCCACGCCCCGAACGCGAACGTCGCGGCCAGCACGACCAGTGCTATGACTGGGACCGCTACACCCGATCTCGCGCCCTCGGCTAACTTACCCCTGTTGCTTCTCATGGGTGACCTCCTCGCGGATGGTGATTGTGGCGCGGTTGCCGCCTGTGCGCGAATGGGTAGTACGACCCGGTCGCCCGATATTTCGGGTGTTGTGGCAACGTTGATCGTGCCGGCAGTCCGCCCGGCGCCAAGCTTTACCACATCAATTTTCGTACCACTGGCCGAGCCCGCACCCCAAGTATTCGGCCACGGGCACAACACACGACACACGACACACGACAGGCGTTACAGTAATAACCAATGGCGCTAGTGCTAGTTTCCGAAGCACAGTTGTTCCCGGCTTACAATGCCAGCAGGGGCAGGCCCGTGTCTTCGTCCCGCTCGCGGCGCAACAGCTCCGGCAATTGGGTCAGCACCACCTCCAGCGTGGGGCGCACGCGCCCTTCGAGCAGGTGCCCCCCGCATGTTGTGCCGTCCACCCTGCCGAGCGTCACATGTGCATGGATTCTGGGCCGGCCTTCGTACAGGGCTATGTTACCCACCAACGCCAGCACTTCCACCTGTTCGTTGACCGGTATCCGCAAGTACTCCTTGCTGGTCATATCGAAGAAGGCCACTACTGATTCGCTGAATGCCCCTATGCCGGTGAAGTGACCGGAAGTGATGTTGTTGTGCTGTGCGAAGGACAGCAACCCCTCCATGACCTCTTCGCCGGGCTCGAACACCAGCACATAAGTCCTGTCGCCTACCCCAATGCCTTCACGGGCCAGACCGGCTTTCATACGTACACCTCTTGCAGTGGTTGTGGTCGGTGGTCGGCCTTTATATCGCAACTGCGTATCGCAAAACGAAACGGGTTGCCGAGCAAGCGTCAAGCGCCGTGGCTCTGGCCGTCACTGCCACGGCCCTGCTGGGGGGACTGACCGGTGCCCACGTAGCGTTCGGGGTCCCGGTCGAACTCCTGCTTGCAACTCGATGCGCAGAAATAATAGGTCTGGCCCTTGTACTCGCTTTTGCCTGCGGCCCGCTCTGGGTCCACTTCCATACCGCACACAGGGTCTCTAGCCATAGTTCGATACCTCCTCTGATCTCAGATTTTGCTTACCGAGCGCCGGCAACTTATACCACTGCCGGTGGGTACCTTCTGGGTGCAGGGGCGCTCCCCTGACGGGTGTGGGGGTGTCCCCCATTCCTCACTTCTCCCCTCTCAATTCATAGCCATCCTATGGATAATGGCATTAGATGCATGGAGCGCAGTGCAGCAAGAACTGCGCCACAGTTGGGCCGAGAGGATACCAAGAAGCGCGGGGTGGGGCTATCGCTGGGCTGTCCGCTGCCCACCTCATCTGGGGAACGCCTCGCGCAGGCCTCCGTCCACGGGCAACATACTACCGGTGGTTCTTGAGGAGCGGTCCGAAGCGTAAAAGAGCGCGGCCTCGGCCACGTCTTCGGCTCTCACCTGTACGTGCAGCAGATTGCGCCTGCGATAGTGCTCTTCCAGCTCCGACGGGTCTATGCCTTGGGCGCGTGCCCTTTGGGCGCGCATCTCAGGCGACCACAGCTTAGAGCCTTCAAACACCGCGTCTGGGTTGATGATGTTGGAGCGGATGCCGAAGGGAGCGCCCTCTATGGCCAGCACTCTGGCGAGCTGGGCCTCTGCTGCTTTGGCCGCGCTGTACGCGCCGAAGTCCTTGCCGGGGGCGGGCACGTTCTTGGTGGCGATGAACACAAAACTGCCCCCGGTGCCCTGAGCCTTCATGACGCGCAGACCCTCGCGCGCCACTAGAAAGTGCCCGGTGGCGTTCACCGCCAGACTGCGCTCCCAGTCTTCGAGCGCCAGTTCGTCCAGCGGCGCGCTGTGCGCTATGCCGGCGTTGGACACCACCACGTCCACGCCCCCGTACTCCAACACGATATGCTGGTATGCCTCGCGCACCGACCGGGGGTCGGTCACGTCCATGCGCACGGCCAGCGCCGGGCCTGCGGTCGAGTAGCCGGTAGTGGGCATGGTGGCTTGGACTCGCCCCAGCTCGGCCGCCAGCGCCCGTGCGCCCTGCTCGTCCACATCGGCGCACACTACGTGAGCACCCTCGGCGGCGAAGCGCTTGGCGATGGCCGAGCCAATAGCCCCTGCCGCACCCGTGATCAGGGCTACCCGCCCGCTCAGTTCCCTGTCAGGTGGGGCTAGCGTAAGTTTGTACAGCTCCAGCGACCAGTACTCGGCATCGAAGGCGTCGGCGGGCGGTAGCGATCGGTAGCTCCCTATGCTCTCTGCGGCTTCGATGATGGCTATGGTATGGTGGTAGATATCCTGCGTGATGGTGGCCGCTCGGCTGTCCTTGCCCACCGCGAACATGCCCAACCCCTCTACCAACACCACTCTGGGCACGGGGGGCAGCATGGGTTGGCCCGTGTTGTGGGCCTTGTAATAAGCGGTGTAGCGGTCCACCCACCGCTCGTGGGCCTGCCGCATTGCCTCGATGCAGGCGGGCAGGTTCGCCGGGTCCGGGGTGGGCACCCACATAGGTGTGCGCTTGGTGTTGAGGAGATGATCGGGGGTGGCCGCGCCCTGCTCCAGTACCTCCTGCATGCGGTCGAGGCTCACTATCCTACCTGACACGAACCTGAGCACGTCCGCAGAATCGTCGAAGTGCACCACTGCCCACCCGTATCTGCCGGACGCGCTCAGCAGGCCTCTGAGCACGGGGGCCAGCGCCGCCGCCACCTCTCTGCTCGCGCGCCGTGCGTCGATATCCGCGCCCGGCCACACCCGGCGGGCGGCGCAACGGGCGGCGTAGCGTGCCGCGCGGTTGACCATCTCGATATGTATGCGGTAGGCCTCACGCGGGTGGTCGTGCCACGTGACCAGACCGTGGTTGAGCAGCACAACCCCTTTGATGGTCGGGCGGGTGCGCACCGCCTCGGCCACCTGCTTGGAGAGGGCAAAGCCCGGTCGGCGGTAGGGGATAGCGGCCAGTTCATCGCCGTATACCTCGGCCAGCACCTCCTGCGCCCGGTCGTTGTTGGTGATGGCCAGTATGGCATCGGCGTGAGTGTGTACCACCGAGCGGGCGGGCACGAACGCGTGCAACAGCGTCTCGATGGAGGGCCGTGGCGATGCGGGCTGCATCAGGGTGTGCAACAGGTATTCCACCATCTCCTCGTCGCTCATGCTCTCCCGATCCAACAGGGGCAGCACATCGTCCATCCTGACGCCCGGGAAGTCTGCACGGGTGACCGCCTTCAGGTCCGATCCGCTACCCTTGACACGTAACACGTATGTGTCGCGTCCCCTGAAGTCGGTCTCCCATACTTTGAGAGACGTGTTGCCCCCTCCCCACACCACCAGCGAAGGGTCGGAGCCTAACAGCCTCGACTGGTACACCAGCAGGTCTAGCCCTTCCAACCCGGCCGCTTGTGCGTCCGACCAGCGGTCCTCCACCGTGCGTATGCCCTGCGCGCTCGCATCTCCCATAGCTCGCAACCTCACAGCCCCGCGCACGTGCGCCTTATCCTTTGTATTCTACCACAATCGCGAATCACGGCCCCGCGATACTTGGTGGAACCGTAGACTGCCATAAACTTGGCGTAGGCATGTGGTAACATAGCGGTAACATATTAGTGATGCATGTGGTAATATATTATGCACAAGTCGCCTTATGCAGGGGATCTGGCTGAATACTCGGAGCTTGAGGCGTAGGATAGGGGCCTGCGATGGCAGACACCGGCAAAGACCGCACCCCTTCACCTGATGCGGGGTTCGAGTGCCAGCTCGAACCGAACGGTGAATGGAAGATATCGCCCACCGATATATCGCAGTACACGCGGCTCGACCAATGCAGGCGCTACCTGCGCCTGCGCCTGTACGAGCGCATGCGCGGCCTGAGCTTCATGTACAACTACGGGGTGACCCCGCAGGCCATCCCGCCCATGCTCACTCGTTCGGGCCGCGAGTTCGAAGAGCGCGTCGAGCAGGCGGTGGCCGAACGCTTCCGCACCATCAACTTCGCACGTCAGGCCAACTCCCTCCCCAACCCCGGCAGCCGCGGCCCTGACAACCAGCAGGTGGTGCAGTTAGCCCGTGACCTGCAACCCGGCGAGGCCATATACCTGTTTCAGCCGCGCATCACTGTGCACATCGCGGGCTGGCAGATGAGCGGCGACATAGACATCCTGCGTATGGAGCGTGACGGCTCGGCCCAACTGCGCCTGCTGATCTCCGACGCCAAGAGCTCCACCACCGCCAAAGTAGAGCACCGCCTGCAAGTGGCCTTCTACCGAGTCATGCTGGCCGCCCTGCTCGAACAGCACGGCGTGCCCTTCGCGTCCATAGACACCGCCATCCTGTACCGGGGTACCCCTGACCCCGCGGACTCACAGGATGTAGCATCGGCCACGGACACAAATATAGATATAGAGGAACAGCGGCGGGCCGCCGTGGAGCTTTTCGGGGTGGACGATGCGTTTCTGGAGGTCACCCCCGATCCCGATGCCTACCTGCAATCGGTGGAGGATCTGGTCACCGGCCCGCAGTCGGTGGCCCGGCAGGTGGCCGTCATGCCCTTTGAGGAAGTGCCCTTCCACCTCGACCGCCGGTGCGACAACTGCCTGTACAACGAGTTCTGCATGAAATGGAGCGCCGAGCGGGACGACTTGTCGCTTCTGCCTCACCTCACCGCGCTGGATAAAGAGGCCCTGCGGCGGGCTGGGGTGCGCACCGTACGCGATCTGGCTCTGCTCAAAGAGCCTCGCCCTACCACCCCCGGGGTGGATGCCCAGTCTTCCAGTGGGCCGGAGCTTGTGCCCGCGCCGGGCAGGGAAGCGCTGGTGGCCCGGCTGGCCGCCACGTGGCCCGTCGGCCCCCGGTTGGACGAGCTGGTGTGCCGGGCGCGCGCTTACCGCCGGTGGAAGGGTGACCCGCTGGCCTACCCGCCCTACATACCCTCCGGAGGGCACGGCTCACTGCCCTACTGCGATCGCCAGCACAACCCCAACCTTGTGCGCGTGTACGTTGACGCCGCGCACGACTACCTGCACGACCGTGTGTACATGCTGGGCGCGCTGGTGGCGGCCTGCGAGCAGGGCGAGGAGCACCCCCATCGCCGCCGTGCCATCGTGCACATCAGCGACGGCCCGCCCGACTCGCCCCACAAAGAGGAACAGCTCCTAGTGCGCTGGATCGCCGACACCTTGCGGGCCATAGTGGAGCTGGCCGCCCCCGACCACGAGGGCCGACGCAGTGCGCCTATCCACCTCATCTTCTACGACCGGGCGTCTCAGAGCGCCCTGCTGGACGCCCTCGGCAGGCATCTGGCAAATATATTCGGGGCCACACCCCTGTTCGACTTCCTCACCCAGATGGCCGCCTACGACTCGCCCATCGCCAGCTTTCTGGAGGATGAGATACGCGAGCTTAAAAATTACCCCATGGTATGCCAGTCACTGCAATCGGTGGCCGCCTACCTGAAGTTCGACTGGAACCGGCCACAACCCTACCGCCAGCTATTCAGAGAGCGCATGTTCGACTTCTGGGGCAAGCTCGATGAGCAAGCGGTGCCGGAGGGCCAGAGCCGCTGGTACACCAGCCGCGCCCGCTTCGGCAGTCAGATACCGCTGGAATACGCCTATGCCGCATGGGGTCAACTGCCCGAACCGCCCCCCGGCCCCCCGCGAGAAGACGAGTTCGCCCCCTACCGGCACGTCACACTCGACCTGTTGCGCGGCTTCGAAGAGCGGCGTCTCGAAGCCATCGAGCACATCGCCAGAGACTTCCGCGGTAACTACCTGACCCAGAAGACCCCATTTAACCTGCCCGATCTGGCGCAGTTCGAGGAGAAGGCCCCCACCCTCGCCCACGCCCTCCGAGAGTTCCTCGCCATCGAACGCCACGTGGAGTTGGCCGAATGGAAGTCGGCTCGCAACACCCCGCCGGAGCGCCGCGTGCTCATGGGCGAGACCCTGCTGGTGCGCTACGTGGAAGCCGACCAGCCTCCCGAAGTGGCCGAGGCCAACCGCGAGCACCTTGCCCGCCATCGCCTCAGAGAGCAGTACGAGGCGGCTTACAGGGCACAACACCCCGGCGACGACCGGGTCAGGTTGAGCAGGGAGCAGAAGAAACAGACCGAATGGTCCAACGCCGGTTTGAGCTTCGTGCTCAGGCTGGAGACCGAGGGTATAGACGCCGGTGTTGACGAGGTGCTGGGCCTGACCAACCTGCGCGAGGGCGAGCGGGTGGTGGTGTTTCCCCGCTACGTGACCGACAGCCGCCTGCCCCCCGAACAGCGCACCCTCAACACCCCCACCCCCAAGCAGATGCTGTACGGGGCGCGCGCCACCATCACCGCCGTCACCGTGGAGCGCGATGAGGCAGACCGGGCGCTGTCGGCCTGTGTGCAGGTCAGGATGGAAGAGGGCATGCAGAGCACGCTCAAGGGCTTTACCTTCGGTTCCTTCAATAAATACCCGTTCGAGGACGGCGGCCTGTACACCCTCGACTCCGACCCCAACGATATCTACGGCTACTGGTGCTGGACGGTGGTGGAGGAGCTTTGCAGGCGCGTGGCCGCCGCCCCGGACCCACCCACCTTCGCGCACACGGGCAACGCCCTGTACGACAGGCTGGTGGCACATGCCGGCGCCCCCCTGAGCAGGCCGCTGAACGAGGCCGAGGGTCTGCGGTTCTTTGAGGGGCTGGAGGCTCTGCACCGCGCGGGCGCCCTACACGATTTCGAAGAGAGCAAGCGCCTGTACATAGGTGGGCACTTCGCCAACCCCATCCTGCTGGTGCAGGGGCCGCCGGGCACCGGCAAGAGCTACACCACAGCTTTCGCCGTGCTGGCCCGCGTGCAGGCCGCCATGGCCGAGGGCCGTCCCTTCCGTGTGCTTCTATCGTGCAAGACCCATGCGGCCACCGACGTGCTACTGGAGAAGATGCGCTACGTGCAACGCGACCTGCGAGAGAAAAGCCACACCCACCCCGATATATTCGACAGATATTTCGACCGGCGCGTGCTGGACGTGCCCCTCATGCGCCTTGACCCAAAGGAAGCCCGCGAAGACGAGGCCGGGGGTGTGATAGTGCTGGCAAGGCGCAAAAACGATGGCGATGAGGTGGGCAGGGTCGGGGGAGGCCCGCTGCACCATGCCGACGCGGTGCAGGGCCATATGTGGTGTGTGGCCGCGGCCACGCCGGGCGCGGTCTACAAGATGATAAAGGCGCGGTGGGGAGGCAAAGACCTGTTCGGCCACTATATGTTCCAGTGCGCGGTGCTGGACGAGGCCTCGCAGATGAATCTGCCGGAGGCCATCATGGCCTCCCTGTCGCTCGACCCCAACGGGCAGTTAATTGTGGTGGGCGACCACCGCCAGATGCCCCCTATCGTGCGGCACGACTGGGCCTCCGAGCGCCGTCGCACCTTCCAGCAGTACAAGACCTACAGGTCGCTGTTCGAGACCCTGCTGGATATACAGCCCCCTCCACCTGTCATCCGCTTCGCCGAGAGCTTCCGCCTGCACGCCGACATGGCCGAATTCCTGCGCCGCGAGATATATTCCAGAGACGGCATCCCCTACCACTCGCACAAGCGTAGTGTGCTCAGGCGGTGTCAAACAGACGACCCGTTCGTGGCGGCGGTGCTGTCGCCCGACCACCCCATCGTGGTGGTGGTGCACGACGAAGAGCGCAGCCAGTCGCGCAACCCCTTCGAGCGCGCATTGATGGAGCCGGTGCTCAGGGCCATGGCCGACCCGCGCCTGCTGTCGCTGGACCCGCTCAGCGGGCTGGGGGTGGTGGTGCCCCACCGCGCCCAGCGCGCCGACTTCCAGAGCGCCCTGCCCCTGCTTGTGGACAGGGACCCCAACACCGGCGCGATACGCTATTCAGCGGTGGACACGGTGGAGCGCTTTCAGGGGGGCGAGCGCACGGCCATCGTGGTCAGCGCCACCGAAAGCGACCGCGACTACCTGATGGCCGCCAGCGACTTCATGTACGACCCACGCCGCCTGACCGTAGCCATCAGCCGCGCAAAAGAGAAACTGGTGCTGGTGGCCTCGCGCTCGGTGTTCTCGCTGTTCAGCCCCGACGAAGAGGCCTTCCATAACGCCCAACTGTGGAAGAACCTGCTTCGCCGCACCTGCACCGTCAAACTGTGGGAGGGCGAGCGTCTGGGCCACCACGTGCAGGTGTGGGGCAACGCCAGCGCCAATGGCAGTGCCAGCGGCGGCGACGGATAAAATCGCCGACTCTCTAATTCTAATCCTGTGTGCGCTGGAGATGACGACTGCACCGGCGCACCAGCTCGCGGCTGGTCACGGGCACGGCGCCAGCAGCCAGCGCGGCCTCTCGTCTGTCAGGGGGCAGGTCGTAGTGAGGGTGGCGTGGGTGGTCCTGAAACCATTCGCGCCGCAAACCTATGGCCTGCGCCATGGCGTGCAGTTCCTCCAGCCCCTGCTCGCTCAGGTCGTCGCTGGCCATGTGGCACCACAACGTCCAGCCGCGCGGCCCGTTGTTGTAGTGGCGCAGTTCGTCAACCA
>DAOTTC010000052.1:0-2553 GCA_034437815.1 Chloroflexia bacterium
CACCATACAGGCGCTGGCCGGCGTGCTGGGCGGCACTCAGTCTCTGCACACCAATTCCATGGACGAAGCGCTGGCCCTGCCCTCGGATAAGGCCGTGCGCATCGCCCTCAGAACCCAGCAGATCATCGCCGAAGAGTCGGGCGTGACCAACACCGTGGACCCGCTGGGCGGAGCGTACTTCGTGGAGGCGCTGACCAACGAGCTGGAACGGCAGGCCTATGAATACTTCGACCGCATCGAAGAGTATGGCGGGGTGATACCGGCCATCAGGGCCAACTTCTTCCAGAACGAGATCGCCCGCGCCTCTTATGAGTACCAGCGTGAAGTGGACGCGGGCCGCAAGACCGTGGTGGGCGTCAATAAGTATGTGGTTGACGAGCCGATCGAGATACCCATCCTGAGGATTGACCCTCAGGGCGAGAAGAAGCAGAGGGAGCGTCTGGCAAGACTGCGGGCCGAGCGCGACCCGCACCGCTGGCAGGCCGCCCTTGACAACGTGCAGCGCGTGGCCCAGTCGCAGGAGAACATCATGCCCGCGCTGATCGAAGCGGCGCACGCCGGAGCCACCCTCGGCGAGATCACCGGCGTGCTCAAGAGCGTGTTCGGTGTGCAGGAGTTCAGCAACGTAGTTTAGCAGTGGGGACGCTTAGAGTGATAAGGGCGTACCGCGCAGGCGACCCGGACCGGCCCACCGTGTACGGGCGGGGAGAGGCGGCCGAGGCCGAGCCGGGCAGGGCAGGGCCGGCGGGCGCATGCCCGTGGCCGTGGACGACCTGTTCCCCGCCACCTAGCGCATGTTCATGCAAGATGTTGGGGAAAGGGGAGGGGCTAAGCCCTAGCCCTCCCACACCCCTTCCTTCACTTATATTTATTCTCAACGGAGGGTAGCATGGTGGCAAAGACGCCATCCGAGTTGGAAACCTACGCTGAGCCGCAGAGTCAGCAGGCCACGCGCAAGATAAGGGTGCTGATCGCCAAGCCGGGGTTGGACGGGCATGACCGCGGGGCCAAGGTAATCGCCCGCGCCCTGCGCGATGCAGGCATGGAGGTGATCTACACTGGCCTGCATCAGACCCCGGAGATGATAGCCGAGGCCGCCCTGCAAGAAGACGTGGACGCGGTGGGCCTGTCCATACTGTCGGGGGCGCACATGGAGTTGTTCCCCCGTGTCATGCAAGAGCTTCGCAAGCGTGGGCTGGACGACGTGATGGTGTTCGCGGGGGGCATCATCCCCGACGACGACGTGCCCGCCGTCAAAGCCATGGGCATCGCCGAAGTGTTTGGACCGGGCACCCTGATGGAAGATGTGATCAAGTTTGTGCGCGAAAACGTCAGGCCGCGCCACACCACAGCCGGGGGAGAATGATGGCCTCCACTAATACCGGTACTGTGGCCGCTTCCCCGGCGCAGGCGCTGGTTGACCGCCTGCTTCAAGGCGACAGGGCCGCCGCATCGCGCCTGATGACCCTAGTGGAGAACCGGGGCGCGGGCTACGAGCAGGCCCTGCGGCTGTTGGCCCCGCACACGGGCCGTGCCTACATCATCGGCGTGACCGGCCCGCCGGGCGCGGGCAAGTCCTCGCTGGTCAACGAGCTTATCAAACACTACCGCGCTCAGGGCAAGACCGTGGGTGTGATCGCCGTGGACCCCACATCGGCGGTGAGCGGCGGGGCCATTCTGGGCGACCGCATCCGCATGACCGGCTTCTATCAGGACCCCGGCGTGTTCATACGCTCCATGGCCTCGCGAGGCCAGCTGGGCGGGCTGGCCGCGGCCACCGCCGACGTGGCACGTGTCATGGACGCCTTCGGGCGCGATATCATCATCATCGAGACGGTGGGCGTGGGGCAGGACGAAGTATCCATAGCCGGTCTGGCCGACACCACCCTGCTGTTGGAAGTGCCGGGCATGGGCGACGATGTGCAGGTGCTCAAGGCCGGCGTGCTGGAGATCGCCGACGTGCTGGTGATCAACAAGGCTGACCGGGAAGGCGCCGACCGGCTGGTCAACCAGATCAAAAAGGCCATGCGCCTACTGCCCACCCCTGAAGGCGCGTGGGTGCCCCCCATCATCAAGACCGTGGCAGTGGAGGGCAAAGGCATCGAAGAGCTTGCCCGCGCCATCGAGGACCACCGCGCCTACCTCAGCGCACAGGGACGGCTGGAGCAGGCGCGGCGCGAGCGCCTCCGCTCAGAACTGCTGGTCCGGACCACCGACCTGCTCCTGAGGCGGTTGATGTCGGCTGTGAACCACAGCGGGGCGCTGGACCGCCTGCTGGACGAGCTGACCTCCGGCAAGATTGACCCCGCAAGTGCCGCGCAGGAGCTGGCAGAAGAGTACAGGTAGACCTATCGCCCTCATAACTGTCTGCCTCGCGAAGGGGTGCAGGGGACCCCTCCGCCGGCGGGCGCCCTCCGGGGTGTGGGGGGTGTCCCCCGGTTCCCCGGTTCTCACAGTAAAAGGAGAGAGACCTATGCGCGAACCGGTGCCGCAGGCGGCTCACATCACCAACGCCTATCTGGCAAAGATATTCAACGACATCGCGGCCATGCT
>DAOTTC010000053.1:0-1731 GCA_034437815.1 Chloroflexia bacterium
TGGCAACCGCTACGACCCCAATGGCTGCCACGGCGGCTCGTGCTTCCAGCACCGCCACAACGGGCAGGTATTGCAGTGCCGGGTGTACTATATATATCAAGCGGGCTGTTGGACCACGTATGTGACGGGCGGGTACTGGACCTGCTGTGACTGCGAGTGCGGCACACCCAGAGTGGCTACCTGTGGGTGCGCCCAGTTCTCCAGCCAGCCATACCCACGGCCCGACAACCCATTGGGAGAGTCCAACTCCTGAGAGCGCGGCGCTACGCACCTTCACGCCGCACCCTGCGCCCTATTCACACCACGCACACCACTCATCACCTGAACCCAAATACTCGCAAGGAAGGAATAAATAATTATGAACAAACGCCTCGTAGGGTCCATTGTTTTTGCCTGCGCACTGGCTGCCCTGATGCTTGGCGCATCGCTGTTGTTTTTCAATGCCAGAGGTGAAGCCAGTCCATCGCAGCGCGCCGAGCAGGGCAAGCAGTCTGCCGGCGTATGGCAGGACATCGCGCCCTTCCCAACGATAACACTCTCTCCTACGCCCGGCAGCTTTCCCCTTAAACTGAAGAGGGCAGGCGCCGCCGCATACCCTCTGAACGGCAAGCTGTACGTACTGGGCGGGCGGCACGGCATTGACGGCGAAGACGTGCACATGACCGACATCTGGGAATACACGCCGGGCAATCCGGGCAGCTGGGTGCGCAAGAACGGTCAGATTGACCCCGGCCCCTTCGGCAGTCGCTACACCGCCAACATGGCTGTAGCCACCCTGACGGACACCAATGGCGTGCGCATCTACGCTATCGGTGGGAGCAACGAAGCCAGCCAGAACTCCACTTCAGTGCGCGTGTATGACCCCATAGCCGATTCTGTCAGCGTATTGACCAGCGACGCATGGCCCGCCAACCCACCACGCAACCCCGGCGGATGGGCGGTGTACGATAACAAGCTGTATATCTTCGGTGGGTTCACCTCCATCGGCAACGGCTCGGTGTTCACCGACACGTGGCGGTTCGACCCCATGGCTCCGAGCGGCCAGAAATGGACCCGGCTCCAATCGGCGGACCTGAACCTCGGACGTGGATATATAGCGGGCGCCACCCTCGACGGCATGATCTACGCCATAGGTGGCGACCTGTGGGACCCCACCCGCCCGCCCGAGCAGCGCCTTATACCACAGACCATAGTGGAGCGCATGGACCCCTCTCAGCCCAACCCCACGTGGACAGTGGTAGCCAGCATGCCCACAGCACGGGGCGACATGGGCGCATGGGCCTATGACACCGGCACGGGCTATGAGATATCGGGCAAGATAGTAGTGGCCGGGGGCCGCTTCTACATACCAGATGCCGAAGCTTATATTTACGACCCGGTGACTAACTCGTGGACCGACTTCCCGGATCTGGTGCACCCCACCCGCAATTACGGTTTTGCCCAGCTAAACGGCTATCTGTACGCCTTTGGCGGCTACGACTTCACCAATAACCTGCCGAGCGGGGCAAACTTCAACCAGCGCTACGATGCTACAGGTCCCGGCAACACACCCACGGCTACGGTCACGGGCACTCCGCCCACTAACACCCCCACCCGCACACCCACCCGCACCGTCACGCCGGGTGGTGCCACCAATACGCCTACCCGCACCGTCACGCCCACAGCCACGGCCACATCAACCTGCATCAACTACGTGGTAGCCACGGCCACCGCTACCATCGTGGCAGGCAC
>DAOTTC010000054.1:0-27360 GCA_034437815.1 Chloroflexia bacterium
TCCTTGGTGATAGGCTCGATAAACCCGTTCACCACCATCGCCGTGGCCTCGTTCTCAGGTATGCCCCGGCTCATCAGATAGAACAACTGCTCCTCGCCCACCTTGGACACCGTCGCCTCATGCTGGATGATGGCCGAATTGTTCGCCACATTGATCGTCGGATACGTATCCGAACGCGCATCCGACCCGATCAGCAGCGCATCACACTTCACATTAGACTTGCAGTGGTGCGCCTCCTCCGCAATCTCCAGCAGGCCCCGATACGTAGCCCGGCCCGTGCCCTTCGAGATAGACTTGGACACCACGTTCGATGTAGTGTACGGCGCCCTGTGCACCATCTTCGAACCCGCATCCTGATGCTGACCGTCCCCGGCGAACGCGATCGAAAGCACATCCCCTCGCGCCCCCGGCTCCATCAGCCACACCGCCGGGTACTTCATCGTCACCTTACTGCCCAGATTGCCGTCCACCCACTCCATCACCGCATCGCGGTAGGCCGCCGCCCGCTTGGTCACCAGATTGTACACATTGTGCGACCAGTTCTGAATCGTCGTATAGCGCACCCGCGCCCCTTCCTTCACAATGATCTCCACCACCGCCGAATGCAGCGAATTGGTGGAATAGGTGGGCGCCGTGCACCCCTCTATATAATGCACATACGACCCCGGCTCAGCAATGATCAGCGTGCGCTCGAACTGCCCCATGCTCTGCGCGTTGATCCGGAAGTACGCCTGAAGCGGTATCTCCACCTTCACGCCCTCAGGCACGTACACGAACGACCCACCCGACCATACAGCCGAGTTCAGCGCCGCAAACTTGTTGTCCCCCGGCGGCACAATCGTCGAAAAGTACTGCCGCACGATGTCCGGGTACTCGCGCACCGCCGTATCCATGTCCACAAAGATCACGCCCTGCCGCTCAAGGTCCTCCCTCAGCGAATGGTACACCACCTCCGACTCGTACTGCGCGCCCACCCCGGCCAGATACTTGCGCTCGGCCTCCGGGATGCCCAGCCGGTCGAAGGTCTCCTTCACCTCCGGCGGCACCTCGTCCCACGAACGACCCTGCCGGTCGGTGGCCCGCACATAATAGTAGATATCGTCGAAGTTGATGTCGCTCAGGTCCGCCCCCCACGTGGGCATCGGCTTGGACAAAAAGATCCTCAGCGCGCGCAACCTGAACCGCGTCATCCACTCAGGCTCGCCCTTGATCCACGAAATCTCCTTGACTACCTGCTCGTCGAGGCCCTTGCGCGACTTGAACACATAGTTCTCCGGCATGGCAAACCCATACCGGTACGTGTCGCTCACCCCAACGTCTACAGTCTTGGTGGTATCTGCTACCATTCTCTGTGCCTCCAATCTTGTCTTACTGTCTCTCTAACCCTATCAAAGCGCCGGCAGCTTCATCAGCCTCGCTCTGCCTCTCGAATCAGCACATCTTGCCCTTATGTTGTAAAATATCTTGGCCTTGATAAAAGCTTGCCTCACACTCTACAAACCTGCTATGTCATTATACCTTATGCGCACCTCGTTTTCAATACTTTACACAGCTTTTACTGTCAAAACCGGCCTGAAAACAGGGGGTGCGAGGGGCCTCCCTTGCTATCAGTTAGGGCGCGAGCATATGTACCCTGTGTCATCTCCCCTTTATTTTTATTAGCTTTTCCAAAGAGATCCGGCGTTAGTGAACCTTGATGCTGTCCCGACCATGAACATCGCCCTCGTCCACGACTACCTCAACCAGTACGGCGGAGCCGAGCGCGTGCTTGAAGCCCTGCACAGCCTGTACCCTTCTGCACCCGTATACACGTCGATCTATGAAGCCCGTGCCATGCCCCCGCACTACCGCACGTGGGACATCCGCACCTCGTTCATGCGCCGCTTGCCCGCCGCCAGCAGGCTCTTCCAACTCTACCTGCCCCTCTACCCCATCGCTTTCGAACTGTTCGACCTGTCCGCCTACGACGTGGTCATCTCCAGCAGCAGCGCCTTCGCCAAAGGCGTGATCACCGAACCCGATACCCTGCACGTGTGCTACTGCCACACCCCCATGCGCTTCGCGTGGAACTACCACCACTACATACGACGCGAACCCATCGCCCGCAAGGCCTCGCGCCTCAAAATCTTGCCCCTGCTCCTCAACTATGTTAGACTCTGGGACGAGGTTTCGGCCAGACGGGTGGACGCCTTCATTGCTAACTCGCAGGTGGTGGCCCGCCGCATCCGCAAGCGCTATGGCCGCGTGGCTACCGTCATCAACCCACCCGTGGACACCCGCCTGTACACGCCCGACCCTACAGGCGGGTACGGAGACTACTACCTTATCGTGTCCCGCCTCATACCTTACAAACGCATAGACATAGCCATAGACGCCTTCAACAGGCTGGGCCTGCCCCTCAAAGTGGTGGGCAAGGGCCGACAGGAAGCTGAACTGCGCGAGCGCGCCCGACCTAACATCCAGTTTCTGGGCCGCGTGCCCGACCATGAGCTCAAGCGCCTCTATGCCTCCTGCAAGGCCTTCATCTTCCCCGGCGAGGAAGACTTCGGCATCTCACCGCTGGAAGCGCAGGCCTCCGGCAGACCGGTCATAGCCTACGGCGCAGGTGGTGCGCTCGAAACCGTCATACCCGGCGTCACCGGCGAGTTCTTCGCCCAACAGCACCCCGACGCCCTCGCCGAGGTGGTGCTTCGGTTCAACCCCGACGCTTATGACCCGATGGTAATACGCCGCCACGCCGAAACGTTTGATATAGAAGTATTCAAACGGCGCATATCACAATTCGTCAACGAAAAGCTGGCCGCACTGCGCAGCCTGCCACCCGGCTCCACCCTGCGCACCGACCCGCTCAAAAAGATTGAATAAGTTTATATGGGTTATGAAGATTGACCACCAGCACATCAAAACCCGCCATACCCACCATACCACAAGCTCATAATCTCCGGGTACTCTGGCGGTCAAAACTGACGACTGACGGCTGACGACTGACATGGAACTGAGACAATATTGGAATGTAATATGGAGGTGGCGCTGGCCGGTGCTGGCCGTCATAGCCCTCACTGCCATAGTGAGCGCCCTGCTCTTCCTGCGCACCCCGCGCACCTACCAGACCGAGCTGTGGTTCATCACCCGACAGGACACCATGAACGGCACTGTGGGCAGGCCCATGGACATCGAAGGGCAGGTGCTGTTCATGTTCGACCCATTCTACTACAGGTGGTTCGGCTCCGAATTTCTGGTGGACGACTACACCCTCATCGCCGAAAGCGATGCCTTCGCCGCCAGCACCCTCGAAATCATGCGCGACCCCTTCTTCCCCAACAAGGTCATGGAAGACCTCAACAATCAGGCCAGAGAGCAGGGCGGTCCCATGCGCAGTGAACAGGACGCCAACCGCCTCAGGGATGCCATCGCAAATCTGAAGCCAGCCGACGTCAAGAACGCCATCGAATCCGACCGCAGGCACCGTGAACTGCACCTCACCATCACCGCGCCCAGCGCCGAACTGGCTAAAGCCATAGCCGATGCCGCCGCCACCGTACTCACCGACGCAAGGCTCAAACCCGTGCGCGGCCAATTGCCCGATGACCGCGCCGTGTTCGCCCAGATCGGGCGCGTGGGCATGGACAACATAGCCTCCAGCAGGGGCCGCGACCTGCTCAACGCCGCCATCCGCGTGCTTATAGGCGTGGCCGCCGCCCTCGCGCTGGCCTTCCTGCTCGAATATCTGGACAACAGCGTGCGCGATGAGCACGACGCCCGTACACTGCTCGACCTGCCCGTGTTGGGCACCATACCCCGAATCCGGGGCTGAGCACCCTATCCTGTAGACATCGCCATGCAGCTCGATCCGCGACAGATCCTGACCGGCCTTCGCAAATACTGGTGGATACCCCTGCTGGCTATGCTGGCCGCAGGGGCGGTGGCCTATGTGTACGAGAACTCTAAGCCACGCATCTATCAGGCGCAGGCCACGTTGGTGGTCCGGCCCGTGCCCCTCGACAACGGCATGATCGAAGCCATCAAGAAGGCCATGAACTCCTACGCACAGGAGTTGGGCAGCAAGCAGTTCTGGCAACAGGTTATTGACGCCAACCTCATCCGCGACGTGGACGTGGACTCGCTGCCGGGGCGCATCGCCATCCAGCCCCGCCCCGACGAAAACTCCATCCTCATGACCGTGGACGACACCGACCCGGTGCGTGCCGCCGTGCTGGCCGACCGCATATCTAGAGCCTTCGTCGAGCGCCACAACGCCGAGAACCAGAACGTCAACCCCGGCGGCTTTCGCATCGTGTGGCAGGTGGTGCAGGCTCCCGAGGTGCCTTCTCAGCCCTACCAGCCACGCCCACGCCTGTACGCGTTCGCCGGGGGCCTGCTGGGCCTCATACTCGGCCTGCTCATGGCCGCCGCCCTTGAACTGCTCGACACCAGCCTCAAAACCCCGGAGGACGTGCGCCAGTTCATGGGCCTGAATACTCTGGGCGTCATACCCAGAAGCTAGTTGCCCTCAAGGAGGGGTTTGGAGACCACAAACACCCTATCTCCCAGAGAAGTAGATGGCGGGTCGTGGGGT
Organism: Chloroflexia bacterium; assembly: GCA_034437815.1. Lineage (GTDB taxonomy): Bacteria > Chloroflexota > Chloroflexia > QHBQ01 > JADMIH01 > JADMIH01. Next base: position 4,577 of record DAOTTC010000054.1, read on the forward strand.
GAGGGTATAATTAACACGGAGGCAAACTTTGGCAAGAAAAGTCAAAACCACAGGTGAAACCATCGCTTCGCTAGTCGCCCTGACCGACCCGCGCTCGGCGGCGGCAGAGGCCTACCGCACCCTGCGCACCAACATCACCTTCGCCAGCCCCGACAAGCCGGTGCATACTATTCTGGCTACCTCCACCAGCCCCGAGGACGGTAAATCCACCACCATCGCCAATCTGGCCGTGACCTTCGCTCAGGCAGGCTCGCCTACCGTGCTGGTGGATGCCGACCTGCGCAGACCCCACCTGCACCAGTTGTTTGGCCTGCCCAACGAAGAGGGCCTCACCACCCTTATAGCCGACCTCGCCCGAAGCGAAAGCGCCCAACACGCACACATCAGACCCCCACTGCAAGATACGCCGGTGCCCAATCTCAAACTGCTGGCCGGCGGCCCCCTACCGCCCAACCCAGCCGAAATACTGGCCTCTCAGCGCATGGCCGAGGTGCTGTCCCTCCTGCGTAACCAGTTCGAATACGTGCTCATTGATACCCCGCCCATCATCGCCGTCACCGATGCCGCCGTGCTCGCCCCACGCGTGGACGGGGTCATACTGGTGGTCAACGCCGGCAAGACCCGCCGCGACCTCGCCATCAAAGCTCGCGACATGCTCCGGCAGGTCAACGCCAATATCCTCGGCGTGGTGCTCAACAACGCTCGGATAGACAAAAGCGCCTACGCCTATTACGGGTAACCCTGATCGTCTACAGGGCCTTCGCCCGGAATCGGCGTAATACCCAAGCCGGCACTCTACGGGGCTACCTCTACATCCACTTCATACGCCGCGCGCTGCAAAGTATAGCGCGTCATGCCTGCCACTATCAGCACGGCCCTATCATAAGGCCCGGCCTCCCCTGCCCACTCCACGCTGAAGCTGGCCCGTCCGTCCGGCCCTACCCCCACTTCCTGCACGTCGAACCCGCCCTTTGCGAACCTCACCACAGCCAGATAATACCGCTGGGGCAGGACGTTGGCAATGCGCACAAACCCCTCCGCCTGCCAGCCAGTATCGCCTTCCGCATCGTCCCTGTACCCTATCTCCGGTATGCTTATATCGTCCACCGCCATGCCCTGAGCGTTGTATCCATCATCGGTGATGTACTCAAAGCGCACCAGCACCTCTTTGCCCGCATACGCGCTCAGGTCAATGCGCTCATGCAGCCACCCATTCTGGTCGGCACCCTGCTTGCCCGCACTCTGGCCGGTGTAGCCATTGCCATAGTTGGTGCCGTTGGGGTCGGTGCTCGTGGTATACCGGCCCTTCAGTGTGTCCCAAGTTGCCCCACCATCGGTGGACACCCCCACGTAACCGTAATCGAGGTCCTCCTCGATGTCGAACCATACGTAAAAGTCCAGCGTAGCCGAACCCACACCCCGCAGGTCGAATCGGCGAGTCATGCGTGGGTTGGACACGTCTCCCCGGTTGCTGTACCATATGCTCTCTCCGCTGTGTGCCCGCGTGGCTATCACCCGCGTCTCCTTCTGCCCGGCAAAGCTCACCCTCAACGCCCCCGATCCGCCGGGCGGAGGACCGAGTTCGATATAGTCGGCCCCGAACTGCGATACCTGCCCGCTGTAATGCGCCGGGTATTCATTCACCACCGCCTGAGGAGACGCCTTCACCTGCCTGTCCGGGTATTCCAGCCCCATGGTTCCGGCACCCGGCTGACCGTCCACCAGATTAGCCAGCACCCACCGCTCGAACACACCTTCGAACCGCTCTTCGCGCCCCACGCTCTTCAGGGCATTGTCCACAGCGTCCGGTCCCTGCCCGGGAGCAGCCACCACCGCCCGCACTATCGGGTCGCCGCCGAACTGCGCCCGCACAAAATCCACGAACAGGTAGGCTGCCCCATAGTTGGCGCGCGCCGCCCCCGGACTGAACTGCCACGCGGTGAGCTGTACGTCCGGGTCCTGCAAGAAATCCTCGTCAACTCCCAGTACATCGTACCCGTTTACCGCCGAGGCCAACTGCGCCGCCCCTTCGTTGAGCCATACGTCGTGGTTGGCTCGCTCGTGCCAGTGGATCATGTGCTGAAACTCGTGCGCCAACGTGCTCTCCACCCCATGCCAGCCGTTGCCGATGTTGATGTAAATCATCTCCCGCTGGTTGCTGTAGGGGTTGACCGCGCGGGTGTACTCATCCGCCGAGGAGTAATAGCCCCCCGCCCCAGATATAGGTGCGAACAACACCGTAATGCGCGGGTCGTTGTCCACCCCCGGCGTCCACTCTGAGCCGAACAGCCCGCGATTAACAGGGTATATCTTCTCCTCGAAGGCGCGCGCCGCCCTCTCCAGAGCCTCCATGTCCAACGCACTGCCGTCCTGCACGTACCAGTAAGCGTGCTCGGTCACCAGATGAATCGTAGCGGTGGCCGTGTAATAGTACTTCTCCATGATGTCGCTTATGTAGAACACATCTTTATGGCCCACCGTGTAATTGCCCGGTGGCCCGTCTGTGGTGCGTGGGATGGCCGCCGTTGTCTTCAACTTCAAACGGGCGGTGATGGAATACAGGTCTCGCGCTGGCACTTGCGCCTGCTCAAATGCGAGCCATGACCGCTCGGCGGCAGAGAAGGGGGGCTTGGGTGTATGAGTGGCCGTGGCCATGGCCGTGGACGTGGTCGTGGTCGCGGTTGTGGTTGTGGCAACCGGCCTTTGTGGTCCATCAACCCCGCTCGGCCCGCCCGCCGTGGCACGCGTCTGCGATGAGGTGCCCAATGTACCCACAGCGGTAGGCGAGGCCGTCGGTGCTGCAATCCCGGCCTGCTCCCCCACACGTGCGCTGTAGTTGAGCGCAAGCAGCACCAGCCCCGCACTTGCGAGCACCAGCACCGCCATGCCCGCCAACAGCCTCCGACCCCTGCCCGCTCGCCTGTTGCCGTCGGGGGATTCGAATCGTGATGAAAACAAAAATGAAGAGGATGATGATGGTGAAGATGTGGGCAACGGCATATATCCGGTGAATTTGGTTTGGCTGTGCCCTTAACTATACCACACCACAATCGGCACATCAGCCCCCATCATTCACCCCTGTAAGCCAGCAGCCTCATCCCGTTCAACGTGACCAGCAGGGATACGCCCATGTCGGCCATGATGGCACCCCACAGCGGTAGCGCGCCCACGCTGGCGAGGGCCAGTGCCAGCGCCTTGGTCACCAGCGATAACCCGATATTGAACTTGATGATATCCACGGTCTTGCGCGACAGAGACACCGCGTAGCCCAGCTTGAGCAGATCGTCGCTCATCAGTGCTACATCGGCCACTTCCAGCGCCACGTCCGTGCCCGCTACGCCCATAGCGATGCCCACGTCGGCCTTGGCCAGTGCCGGCGCGTCATTCACCCCGTCTCCTACCATTGCCGCCTGACCGTACCTGCGTGCCAACTCTTCCACCACAGCCACTTTTTCGGCAGGTAGCAGTTCGGCTCTGTACTCATCCACGCCTACCTGCTGGGCGATAGCGGCAGCGGTGCGAGGGTTGTCACCCGTTATCAGCACCACGCGCTCCACACCCGCCCGGCGAAGTTTGCTTATGGCTTCTCTGGCATCCGGGCGGGGCTGGTCTGCCAGCCCGATCACCCCCAGCACACGGTCTTGGGTGCCCACCAGCACCGCGGTGCTTCCCTTGGCCTGCAACTCATCGAGGATGGGCACTACTCCATCCAGCGGTATGTTCTTCTCGCGGAACAGCCGGAAGTTGCCCACGTACACCGTTTGCCCGCCGATCTCCGCATATGCCCCCATGCCGGGCAAAGCCATGAAATTGCGAGCCTCCGGAGGCTTTGCGCCATTGAGCCTCTCTCTGGCCGCGTGCACCAACGCTCGCGCCAGTGGGTGCTCTGACCGCGCTTCCACAGCCGCCGCCAACGCCAGCAACTGCTGCGGGTCGCCTTGCAGCGCTTCCACTGTCACCACACGGGGCCGGCCCAGAGTGACCGTGCCCGTCTTGTCGAAGGCCACTGCCTTCACCCTGCCCAGCGCCTCCAGCGTGGCCCCTCCTTTTATCAGCACTCCGTGCCGCGTGGCCGCACCTATCGCCGCCACAATGCTTACAGGCGTGGATATGACCAGCGCGCACGGACAGGCCACCACCAGAAGCACCAGCGCCCGGTAGAACCACACATCAAACGGCTCGCCCATCAACAGCGGCGGCCCCACCGCTATCAAGCCCGCCCCCGCAATCACCAGAGGCGTGTACACAGCCGCGAACCGGTCAATGAACTGCTGGGACGGCGCTCGCTGAGCCTGCGCTTCCTCCACCAGATGAATGATATGAGCCAGCGTGGTATCGTTGGCGGCGCGCACCGTGCGCATGGTGAACGCCCCCGACCCGTTGATGGTGCCCGCGAACACCTCCGACCCCGGTCCCACATCCACGGGCACGCTCTCACCTGTGATCGGCGACTGGTCCACCGACGAACTGCCCGCCAACACCACCCCGTCCACAGGCACCCGCTCACCCGGACCAACCAGCACTATCTCGCCGGGCCGCACCTCCTCCACCGGCACCCGCACCTGCAATGTCACCGGCGTGCCATCCCTTACGACCTCACGCCTCACTAGCGCGGTGTTCGGCGACAGGTCCATCAGGGCGCGTATCGCGGCGCGTGTGCGCTCCAGCGTGTATGCCTGCAAGGTGCCCCCGAACGCAAACAACAGCACCACCGTGGCCGCTTCCGCCCAGTCGCCCAGCGCCGCCGCGCCCACGGCGGCCACCGTCATGAGCAGGTTCATGTCTGCCCGTCCCGTGCGCAAGGCCAGCAGGCCCGCCCGTGCAAACCCCAGCCCGCTGACCACCATCGCCACGGCGAACAACCCGTTGACCGCCCATGCCGGTGCTTGCAACACCCACAGAATCACCGCAAGCAGAGCCGCCACGGCTCCCACCCCCGTGGTTATCACCCGTCGCTCGCGCCGCCAGAACGGTTGCTGTTTTGCCAGAGCGCGCTTGCGCGTGGGAATCGCCCGGTAGCCCGCCTCGCTCACCATGCGTTCTATAGCTTGCGTGGTATGTGCCCCGGCCTCGCCCGAGGGCACAACCGACATCCGCCCTGACCCAAAGTCCACGCTGGCCGACTCAACCCCCGGCAGCCTTGCCACAGCCTTCTCTACCGTAACAGCGCAGTCCGCGCAGTCCATGCCCTCGATCAGAAACTCCAGTGGCTCGCCACCGGGCCTGCGCTCTTCCACCCCATAGCCGAGGTCCTCTATACGGCTGATTATAGCCTCGCGCTCCACCTGCGCCGGGTCATAGCTCACCTCTGCTGTGGAAGCCCCAAAACTCACCTTGGCCGACTTGACACCCGGCATGCTCTCCAGCGACCGTTCGATGCTCACCGCGCAATCCGCGCAGTCCATGTCGGTCAACCTGAGCTTCTCTTTGACCTCTGCTGTATCGGCTCTCTTATCCCTCGACCTAATTGTGCGCGTCATTTCACTCTCACCCACACGAACACTCGCTAACTGCCACTGTTGCCCGTGCCGGCATCTCGCACGTGTGCCACGCATACCTCCAACAGTGTGCGGATATGCCCATCGTCGAGCGCATGGTACACCACCTTGCCGTACCGACGGCTTTTGATCAGGCGCAGCCGCTTGAGTATTTTCAGGTGTTGTGATACCGCCGACTCGCTGATGCCAACCACCGCCGCCAGATCGCAGGTGCAGAGCTCTTGATCAAGCAAGCTGTATACGATCTTGGCCCGGCTGGGGTCCGCCAGCGCCTGAAAGGTAGCGGCAAGCGCCCTGTACTCCTCATCCGGCAGGAGCCGCGTGCGTGCCTTGTGCACGCTGTCGTGGTGCACCGAACGCACTTCGCACAATTCCCCATCAGGCTCGCGCTTCAGCAACAGCACGCCTGCCTTTGCTATGCCCTTGTTTCTCGCACTCACAGCCTTTTTGCCTCCGCAACACCAATCAATTAAGTATATACTAAATTGTTTTGGTTGTAAATACCCTACCCGGCAGGGGTTCCAGTCCGGCAACAATCGGGGGTCAATCTCCGTCTGCTCATTGGGGGTAACGACCAAGACGCCAAGGACCCCCAAGCACACCGGTGCAGGGTGCTCCCCTGCCGGGGGTGTGGAGGTGTCCCCCACAATTTATAGCCTTCCTATGGGGAATTGGTATAAGGCACAGAGAACCGGCGTCAACCCGCTACGAGGCTGAACTCTAAGAGGCGTTGCAGGCGGGATGCCTTATTCGAAGGCAGCACGTCCAGCGCCGCTTGCAGGTCTGATGCGTTATGCCCATACACGCGCAATGCATGCAAGATTCGCCCTGTCAACCGGTTGTCCGAGCGCAGGGCGCTGTCGGCCAGCAGAAACTCCAGCGGGACTACGGGCACCTGCATGCCCTCGAAAGGCACGCGACGGACGGGTGCGCCAACCGCAAGCGAAATAGGGTCAGAACGCACGCCTTGCGCGTACAGCACCTGCACGATGGTGCCCTCTACCGACCAGCGGCCAAGCCAACAGGCGCGGCCGTTGCCCACCCACGATGCGATGCGTTGGTGGGGATTGGACCGCCAGCTTTCGGACGGGGCGGCGTTGCTCCCACGCCCGTAGATTACGGTGGCCTTGGTTATCGGGGCTTCAAACGGGCGCATGAACTGGGCGAAGTAGGCCACGGCCACGGGCGAAATGGCGCGGAATTCGATTACATCGGGGTCGGCGCTCACACCCTGAAAAGCCATGGCGGCATCCCCGGACAGCAGCCACGGCACCGGCAGGCGCGTAGTGGGGTTGTATACCTTTGCAAGGGTACGTCTCAACGGCTCCAGCCAACTACGAGTTCTCGGAACACACATAGCTCGAACACCTCACTCTCTACTCACTCACTACCAACTCTGAAGCAACTCAAAAACTCAAAACTATCTGAAAATACATGCTGACGACACCCTGCCGCGCTTCGGCATAGCAGACCTAGACGCCCTTTTGCCTCCGCTACCAGTACTGCCGAAATATCAATCGCCGTTCCACTTCCTGCCTGCCGGGGCAGGTGGCTTGGTGTCACGTCTGGGCTGGTCCGGGAAAGCAGGGGCCATGAGCGCCTTGTCCACAGCCTCCTGATCTGCATCCGAAGCGTACTCATGCGCGCATGAGCGGATGAGGGTTACGGCTTTCTCCAGCTCGGACCGCGAGATCGTGGCGGCCTGAAAGCGGATAAGCTCGGCGTTGACAGATACCACAAAGTCTCCCTCGCCCAGCAGTTCCTGCGCTCCGGAACCTTTCACTCCGGTGACTACGCGTGCCACTTCTGCCGAGGACACCCTGCCAGTAATGCGTGCCCCCCACGTGGCGTTGAGGCCCGCAATGGGGCCCGGCCGCTCAAAGGCCGCGACCACGTGCATGCCGTAGTGCCCACCGTCCGAAAGCAAATGGTTCAGTATGCTGAGGGCTTCAGCACCGGCATGGTGGCCCCCGGCGCACAGCCGATCGGTCCCGTCAATCAGAATAACCAGTGCAGGGTGCTGCCCCAGATTGTCGGCAAGGCCGTCGGACGGCTCGCTGCTGTCTATTTGCTCATCAAATGTGAGTTCTTCTTCGAAATCGGTCGCGTGCGAGCGATGGGTCAGCATGCGCTGTGCCCATCGCAGGCCGAGCACGCACTCCACCGGCCCTTGGCCCACTGGGCACGCAAGGTGGGGCAAGGTCTCCATGCCCTCGAAGGTCGGACCATCTGTGGTGCAGTCGAGCAGTAACAAGCGCAGCCTGTCGGGCGAGTTGTGCAGAGCCAGCGACAGAGCCATGCTCCTGAGCAGACTGCTCTTGCCGGCACCCCTGTTGCCGCTGACCAGCACCGGGTCAACGTCCGGAGAATTCAGGCGCAGGAGCAAGGGCGTGCCCTCGCCATCCGGGCCGAGGGTAGCAGTCACGGGGGGCACCACGTCGGCCACGCGCTGTACCAGCGGCAGCAGGCGCACGGGCACCGGGTCGGGGCGGGGCACCTCCAGATACACGCCGTCTTGGCCGGCGGCCAGCCTGCATGACGTGACGCCCAGCGCGTCGGCTATCTCTGGCACGATGGAAGACAGCATGGACGGCCTGACGCCGGGAGGTAGCACCACGTGGAAATGGGCCAGCCGGGGAGAGAGCCTGCCGCCGTCCACGTAGGCTTTGATGCCGTGCGTATGCAGCACGTATTCGATGCTGTTGGCCTGACGGTCAAGGATGTCTCGCATTGCCATAACGAACCCCCCTAACCCAAGTTACCCGCGTTTCGAGCCACAATCGCCGCAAGAGCCATGATCCCTTGGTCTCCCTCACTCAACCCCTCAGCCATCGGCTTCCGGCTCTGCTTTGAGCACCACGGTGACCACACCCTGTATCCTTACGGGGTCCGGGTCGTGTGCGCCGGGGTGGTTGGCGTACAGACGAATAGGCTCGACGGATGCATTGGCCGATTGGAGGAAGATATGGTCCCGCCGCCTGTAGAACCGTTTGAGGGTGACCAACCCCTCCGAGCCGCCCGCCGAACCCTCGGTGAATTGCGCCACCACGAAATCGCCGTCGTCGGCCCAGTTCTGCGGGCGCACCACCACCACATCCCCCGGTTCGATGCCCACGTGGGTCATCGAGGTGCCTCGCACGCGCAGGGCATAGGAGCCGTTGCGGGCCAATGCCCTATCCACTAGCACCCCACCTTCATAGTCGAGGCAGTCATACTCGTGAAAGGCCACGGTCACTTCGTAGTGCCCTGCGGCGATCTCCCCTATGACTGGAATGCGCAGGGCATCGGCGGGCGTCTTGCCCCCACGGCCCCCGTATCGGTCAATTCGCGACACATATACGCTACTGTTGTATCTGTTGCGCTGTCTGCCGATATCGGTATGCGCCTGAGATGCCAGGGCCTCGGACCGGGGTGTGGCACCCACAATACGGTACGCCCCTGCATCGGGCTTGAACGCCTGAAAGCCCACAATTCCGGCGTCACCCGGCCCGGCCGACTGCCGTGCGCGGGTGAAGTGTGCCCATGCCGGTTCAGGCCCGGGGCGCGGCCCCTCCTGCCTGTTGGGTGTCCTCGCCAACCATTTGACCATCACCCCGACCTCCTGCATCTACGTGAATGCCGCTACTGGTGCCTGCTGAGCCGGTGCCGCCACCGACCTGAGAGTTTTCCACATTCCGCGCCGAGTTTTCCACATAGCCCGGATGGATGACCAACCGGCCATGGGTGTGTGCCCAAGGCCGGTATATGGTTATCAGGGTACGCGCCCCCAAAAGGCAAGGCTCCTACCTCAGGGCTATGGCATGTTGGCCTGTCGTTGACACGCTCCTGCCGGTCGTCGGCGTAGCCCCACGACCACACTGGACCAACCCATGCTCAATCAAGGCGGCGGATGACACCTATCACCCTGCCCTTGATCTCCACGTTGTCCGGGTCGGTGTAGATGGGTTGCATGGTGCTGTTGGCCGGCTGGAGCCGCACGCGACCGTTTTCGAGGTAGAACCGCTTGAGCGTGGCTTCCTGCTCAGCCTTGAGCCATGCCGCCACCGTCTGGCCGTTCTCGGCGGTCTCCTGCGCTTCCAATATGACCAGATCGCCGTCGTTGATGAGGGCGTCGATCATAGAGGTCCCTTTAACGCGCAGGGCGTACAGGCGGTCTACGTGCGCCGCGTGGCGGCCCAGCAGGTCGCCGGTAACCTCTACGGTATCCACCGACTCATCGGCGGCGGCTCCCTCTCGAATCTCCTCAAGCACCGGAATTGGCGAGCCTGCGGCGATGGGCGAGGGGGCGATGGGTATTAGATATGTGGGCTGGCGACTGCGTGTGCGCCCGCCGCCGTCCACCAGCTCGATAGCGCGCGATTTGTTGCGGTCGCGCCTGATGTAGCCCGCCTGCTCCAGCGCCCTCAGATTGTAGTCAACCACCGATGTGGACGTGTTACCTGATGCGGTGCGCACCAGACCCGCCCGCTCCACCTCGGCCTTGATCTCGCGGATGGAGGGCGCGTAGCCGTGCTCGGCTATGTAATCCCGTATGAAGTTGAGGATGAAGCGCTGGCGTTCGGATAGCTTCTTCTTTCTCATGTGGCATTCCTCTCTAGCGTCTAGCGCCCATTAGGGCCGGTGCATCCGTGCACCTTGGCGCGTGGTTGGGCCTGCTCGGCCTCGCACATTATGCTTGAGACGACTATATCATAGAACCTATGTTCTTGTCAATACCCTTTTGCACATTTTGCGAACAAATTTGCTAGATTCGCAACACACCCTGCCTCGGTACCCACTTCCTCGGTATGTACTATTGCCCCACGTTACTTATATCCTATTCCTATGATGAACAGGTGGCTGTAGAATCAGGGTTGGAGCATTGTTGTGTTTTAGATAACCGATGGTGCCGGTTTAGAAGGACGACAAAAACCGAAGGTGCCGGGGTACACGTGGGAGCGCGGGCGCCCCGCCCGCATAGCTGGCACCCGGCCCCACTGTCAGCGGGCGTCCCGCCCGCACCACCATAAGCCGATACCATTGGTTAGATAACGGGGAGCAAACCATGCGCGAGCTGCTCAACCTGATACCTTTCATGGATATAGCCATCGTAGGCCTGTTGCTGTTCTTCCTGTACATCGGATGGAATCAGGGTGTGCCACGACTGCTCATAGTGCTGGGGGCTATCTATACCGGCTTCCTGCTTGCCGCCGTTTACTACCACCTGTTCGCGGTAACCCTCATGAGCATACTCGATATACGCAGCATGTTCATAGCCGACCTGCTGTCTTTCCTCATCCTCGATGTGCTGGTCACTGTGCTGATGCTGGCGCTGTTGTTGAGCCTGTTCGGCCATGTCGAGATCAAAGGCCGGGCGGCCATATTCGATAAGATAGGTGGGGCGATGCTGGGCCTGTTCGCGGGCGTGCTCGTCGTGGGCATCCTGACAGTGCTGTTGCGCGTGCCCTATGAGGCCAACAAGACCAAGACTAATGCCGCCGTGCAGATGCCTGTGGTGCAGGTGTTCAACCAGAGCTACGAGAAATCGGCCCTGCCACCGGTGTTCATGAAGGCCGCGCCTCTGCTGATGTCCAGCGTAACGCCGCTCCTACCGGAGAAGGTGCAGCAGAAGGGGGCTATACCTCTCTTCCAGAGCATAATGGCACGCCAGTAACCGGCGTGACGTGCCAACCGTGTCGTGTGGCCCGGCGCGGTTGTGGCCTGTTGTAGACTGAACCGAGGGCAGGGCTTTCGCTCTAACGCCAGCATAGCCCTGCCGGCAGGTGAGCTTTGTGCCACCCTGCGAAACCAATCGAAAATCCGAATTCCATTAAGGTAAGAGCGCATGACCCCGGCCCGCCGGGGTTTTTTATTTTTCCCAGAGTGCCTTCTTCTGGCATAACACAGGCCGGGTGAATATCGTTCTAATTGACGCGGAATCAGGTGGAATCAGGTGATACTAAGAAGGGAGAAACGGATGGTTGGCAGCGATACAAGCCTGACACAAGTTGAACTGACGCGCACAGGCCGGCGGGCCGGCTGTACCTGTTGCAGCTTCACAGCGTTCGGCATGATGGGCCTGCCGGTGTTGGTGCTTGCACTTTTTATTCTCGTGGCGCTCTAGCTCTGATAGGCGTCCCACTGAATCTATAGGAGGGAATGGACATATGATGGATTGTATCAGTCTGCTCGTTATGTTACTCGTATTGGGTGCCATCGGCTGGGTCATAGACCTCATTATCCCCGGCAGGATGCCATATGGGTGGCTGGGCGGCATCGTGGCAGCTATCATCGGCGGCCTCATTGGCGGGTGGCTCTTCGGCAACTGGGGGCCAGCAGTCACATCCTTCGGCTGGACCCTTTCCATAATCCCCGCGTTGCTGGGTGCTATCATCTTCGCTGTGGTAGTTCGCCTGCTCATGGGCATGGGCCGCAGGCCTACTCTATAGAAGGTTCAGGTTAGCAGGGGTTGAGGCAATGGCGCGAACGCGCAAGAACCGAGGCACAAGCACGAATGGCTTTCTGCTGGCGGGGGTGCTGGCCGGCGCACTGATAGGCGCGGCGGTGGGCGCTATATATACCCCATTCAGCGGCGAGGAGGCTCGCAGGCTTGTGGCAGATTGGGTTGCCGACCGCGCCACCGTAATACGGGCCAAACTAACGGCAGGCTGAAGCCGTCGAAAGGCCGCAGGACCGGCAGTTGATGGTCCATTGAAGGGAGAAGAGAGATGTTGAGGGGAATGCGAACAGCGATCAAATACTTCACCATCGGCTTTCTGGCGGGTCTGCTGCTGGCCCCGCGCAAGGGGGACGAGACTCGGAAGCTGCTCATCGAACGGGGCAAGGAGTACGTGCAAGAAGTGCTTAACGTCACCGAGCAGGCCGCCGAGCAGGCTCAGCAGCAGGTTCGCGAGGCGCAGCAACGGGTCTCTCAGGCCTGAGAACCGGTGCCGATGCCGGGGCCGGCTTACCACCGGCCATCGGACAGGCAAGTACTGACAGATCACTATCAATGACAGGAGGTAAAGGAAAATGTTACTCAATATTCTGGGTTGGATCATCATCGGTCTGATTGCAGGCTGGCTCGCCAGCACGATCATGGGGCGCGGCGGCTACGGAATAGTGGGCGACATCATTGTCGGTCTGGTCGGCGCGCTCATAGGTGGCTTCTTGGCCTCATTGCTGGGCTTGGGCGGCCTCAATCCGAACGACCCCATCAGTTGGGGCAGCTTCCTGCTGGCGCTGATCGGTGCTATCATCCTTATAGCCGTAGTGCGCGCCGTAACGGGAGGCAGAACCAGACTTTAGCAGGCATTGAGATCACAGGCGCTCAGGCCCTGCGCCTGAGCACGATCTGGGCCATAGCAAGGGTTTATGAGATCGAAAGGAGGGTTTACCTATGGGACAGGTCAATGTTAACCCCAGTGATGGCGGTGGTAGTGCCGCGGCCATCGTGCTGGTAGTAGTAGTGTTGCTGGTGCTGGTGTTGCTGGTGTTGTGGCTCACCGGTGTGATCGGTGGCCCGCGTGCTACCAGCGAGTTGTTCCAGATGCTGGGCGTTTAGACCGGCCCTGACTCGACGTACAGCACTGTAGTCTAGGCCCGTAGCGAGGTGGAGCATCGAATTCGGTCCTGACCTTACTGCTGTGCATACAGCGTAACGCCTGCGCTGCGCACGAACCACACACCGAAAAGGGCGGTCAACTTCAAGTTCGACCGCCCTTTTGCACGATCTCCCTTTTGCACTCTCTATGGTTTCGGACGGCTACAATCAGACATCGCGCATTACGCTCACCCTACCACGCGCCCTGCGGATCAGGAGCACCTTGCTCATCGGCGCATCATTGGCGGTGGCCGGGGGGCTATCGCGGCTGGCTTATGTGCGAGACACGCCCATCAACTGGGATGCGGTGCAATTCGCTCTGGCCTTAGACCGCTTCGACCTGCACCTGCACCAGCCGCACCCGCCCGGTTACATCCTGTATGTGCTGATGGGCAGAGCGTTGCAGGCAGCAGTAGGCGACCCTGCCCTGAGTCTGTCGCTGCTGAGCGTGCTGTTCAGCGCAATATCGCTGCCTGTGATCTACCGGTTGGCGCTGGACGTGTTCGACGAGCAGGGCATAGCAGTGGGCGCAGCGCTCCTGCTGCTGGGTTCGCCTCTAGCCCTGTATTATGGCTCGGTAGGGCTGACGTATGTACCCGAAATGACCTTGAGCATGTGCGTGGCCGGGCTGGCATGGGCCCTGCGTGCTGCACGGAAGGGTGGGGCGCACAGCAGGGGTCGGAAGCTGGCTCTGCTGCTGGGCGTGGCCCTCGGCATAGCGGGCGGCGTGCGGCAGACCAGCATGCTGGTGCTTCTACCCCTGTGCGTATGGGCGCTGTGGGGCGGCAGATTCGACCGCAGGGCATGGGCCGGGTTCTGGGTTTCGCTGGTGGTCACATGCCTGCTGTGGTTCGTGCCGCTCGTGGCGCTGTCGGGGGGCTTGGTTGCGTACTTACACGAGAATGTGCTGCTGGCGCAGGTAGCCACCGCGCGCACGTCTCTGGCCAGCGCGGGGATTGAAGGGCTGGTCCACAATCTGGGTTTCGAGGCACTGTCCGTGGTCATGGCGCTGGCTTTCGGGGCCGTGCCGCTTGGCCTATGGGCAGTGCGGCTCATCAGGTTTGGGTTGGCCCCGGAACTGCGAGCCTTTCTGACTTGGTGGGCCGCGCCCCCACTGCTGTTCTTCGCCCTGAGCCATCTGGGCCAGTATGGTTACGTGCTGGTGGTGTTGCCCCCGCTTGTGTTGATGTCGGCTGTGGCCGCCCGCGTGCTGGGCGAGCGACTGGCCGGGTGGAGCTTCACGAGGTCAGGGGAGATATGGGGTGCGCTCATATGCGCCGGATTGGCCGCGCTGTCAGCCGGGTACTTCGCTCTGGCGCAGGGTCCGGCCACCGCATCGAGCATCACCCACCATGACCGGCACTGGCGTGCCGTGCGCAGTGCGCTGAGGGACATGGACCCTGCAAGCACGGTGCTGGTTATGGATATGGACTGGCAGGGACCGTTTCGCATTGCAGGCTATACGCTTCCCGCCTTTTGCTCCTACGCCGCCGGAGATGTGGAGAGCGATGCGCGCGATGCCTACGGTTGGCGCTATTGGGCCTGCGATGGGCGGTCCAACTACTCTCTGCCGCACCCACCCCCACAACCCTACCTCCCTCTGCCCCCCGGCATTCACACGGTAGTGGCCCTTGACGATACGACGGCACAGAAGATGCAAGATACAGGTGAACCCGGGCCCGCCTCCTCCCGGCAGTCAGGCCGGACGCTGACTCTGGAGGATGGCTCTACGCTGTATGTGCTGACTTCCGAGGGCAGTCCGATCCGCGGCCTGATGATACAGGGGGAATCCATAAGGGTGATACCGTAATACCGAGTCTCTGTGAAAGGCTGCCAAAGCAAGGGGGTGCAGGGGTGCTCCCCTGACGGGGGCGTGGGGTGTCCCTCAGTCCCCACCTGTCTCCTCCACGCAATTTATAGCCTTTCTGTGGAGAATTGGTACGAGACCCGAATACCAATACCAGAACTAAGAAGGAGCGACATGCAATATGATACCACTGGGTGATGAGGGCACGCCCGCACAACGTGGCTTGCCCGTGGTAAACCTGACCATCATTGTGGTCAACATCCTCATGTTCATCTTGCAGTTGATGACCGGTCTGGAGACCGGCCCCGTCACCCTCGGCTGGAGCCTCATACCGAGGGAGATAACCACCGGGCAGGACATAACAGGGCAGGTGCCCGTGGACGGCACCACCATACCGCTCTACGAAGCGCCTCTGGGCATACCATACCTGACCCTGCTGACTTCTATGTTCATGCACGGGGGCTTCCTGCACATCGCCTCCAATATGTTGTTCCTCTTTATATTCGGGGACAATGTCGAGGATAATATGGGGTCGGCCAAGTACCTCATCTTCTATCTGATATGCGGCTTCGCCGCCGACTTCGCTCAGATTCTGCTGGGTGGCGGGGACTCGGTCATCCCGAATCTGGGTGCGTCGGGTGCGATAGCCGGGGTGCTGGGCGCGTATCTGGTGCTGTTCCCACAGGCCCGCGTGCGAGCTTTGATACCGTTCGGCTATTTTGCGACCATAGGCTATGTGCCTGCCTTCCTGATGCTGGGCCTGTGGATAGTTACTCAGTTCATAAGCGTGTTCCTGCTGGGCGAACAGGCAGCAGGTGGCGGTGGTGGCGTGGCCTACTGGGCGCACATCGGTGGGTTCATCGCCGGGCTGCTGCTGGTCTTCCTCTTCCGCGGCAGGCGGTAATACCCGGCCTCCCCGGAATAAGCGTTCCACCAAGGATCGGGAACTAGCCTCCACCGGGCAAGACAAGAGGACCGGCCCCGCTCAACCGGGAGCGCGGGCGTCCCCGCTCGCGCTCCATCCCATGGTGCTCTTGGTGGCCCTTGGTGGTAATCTCTGACGACTGACCACCGGCGACCCCGATTGTTGGTGGAATTCCGAATAAGCCTTTGCGTCCTGCTCCAACCCCTGATGTTGTAGAATAGAATAGTAGGGGTAGCAGGATCGAACCGGACCGGAATAGGGCGCGGTCCTCGCTATCCCCGCATCCCTACAGGCTCTTCTCGAGGTGCTGATGTGTTCGGCGCGGTCCGGCGAAGTGATAGGGGTCTGCGGCTGTGGCTGGTTGCTGGGGCACAGCTCGTAGGCATGCTGTGGTTGAGCGCGTGCGGGGATGGCGTACCATTGCCTGTATCTACCCCCGTGGCGCAGGTATCCCCGGTGCTCGGCACCCCCGTGGTGCAGGGCTTCACCGAAGAAGAGCGCGCCCTGCTGTACTCCCAGATCGTATCTCACATGCTGAGTGGAGAGCAGGCGCGGTATATATACATCAGCCCCTATGTGGGCAAGGGCGAACGGTTGGACGAGCCTGACCAAGATACGCCAGTGCCCAATGAACTGGTGGCACGCCTGCGAGAGTCGGACCCCAATAGGTTGTACGAGCTTAGACCGTTCGAGGATGTGGTAGACCCTCTGGAAGATGGCGGGCGCGTGCGGCACGATGGGGTGTTCATCACCCTCGGCGAAATACAAGCGGAGCAGTCGGGCGAGCACGGCCCTGAGACCGAAGCCATCATCAGAAGCAGTATATATCGCAGGGTGGGCAGCGCCGAAGGCTATATTTACCGCTTCGACCGCAACCCCTCCGGGCCGGGCGGCTGGAAACTGGTGGATGTCACGCTGGAGTGGAAAGACGACTCATAGCATGCAAATTTGAGCCGCTGACGGAATATGCGAATGCCCACGACCCACGGATCGAACGCTACACTTATTGACGAATTGCTCAGGGTACTGCCGGCAGGCCGGGTACATGCCACGCCTGAGGATCTAGCTGTGTTCGGATACGATGGCACGTGGGCGACCGGCAGGCCGGACGTTGTGGTGTCGCCTGTGAGCACCGAGGAGGTGCAGGCGGTCGTCAAGGTGGCCGGCAAGCTGCACCTGCCGGTGATACCGCGCGGTGGGGGCACAGGACTGGCAGGAGGGTCTGTGCCTCTGAGTGGGGGCATAGTGGTCAACACCACCATGATGAACCGCATCATCGAACTGGACAGGCTCAACATGGTGGCGGTGGTGCAGTGCGGGGTGGTCAACGCCCATCTGCAGGCCGAGGCCCAAAAGCTCGGCTTATTCTATCCCCCCGACCCCCAGTCCCTGTACCAGTCCACGATAGGCGGCAACGTAGCCACCGGCGCAGGCGGGCCGCGGTGCCTGAAGTACGGCACCACCAGAGATTACGTGCTGGGTTTGCAAGTGGTGCTGGCCGACGGACGGGCCATACGCACCGGCGGCAAAATGCTCAAGATACAAAGCGGCTATAACCTGACCCAGTTGTTCGTGGGGTCAGAAGGCACGTTGGGAATCATCACCGAAGTCACCCTGAGGTTGATACCCGCACCACGCCACCGGGGCACCGTGATGGCCGTGTTCGACAGACTGGACGATGCGGCGGAGACGGTGAACCGCATATTGCAGGCGGGCATTATCCCACTGGCGATGGAGATGATGGACAACCTGTGCATCCGTGCGGTGGAGGCGTTCAAACCATTTGGACTGCCCGTGGACGCCGAGACCGTG
This sequence comes from Chloroflexia bacterium, assembly GCA_034437815.1. Taxonomy (GTDB): domain Bacteria; phylum Chloroflexota; class Chloroflexia; order QHBQ01; family JADMIH01; genus JADMIH01. The sequence goes on from DAOTTC010000054.1 coordinate 22,201, forward strand.
CTGCTGATAGATCAGGATGGCAACCACCCACAGGTGGTGCAGGACGAGCTGTCCGAGATAGCCGCCCTGTGCCGGGAAGGCGGGGCCAGAGAGGTGCGCCGGGCAACCACCCCCGAAGAAAGGAACGAGCTGTGGGCGGCCCGGCGGGCGGTATCGCCTGCCATATCCCGCCTGCGGCCCAACAAACTGGGCGAAGACATATCGGTGCCCCGTGCCCACATACCGGCTATGGTGCGCCGCGTGACCGAAATAGCCCGGCGCCACGCCCTGCTGATACCCTTGTTCGGCCACATCGGCGATGGCAACCTGCACCCCAACATCCTGTGCGACCTGCGAGATCGAGACGAGATGGAACGCGTGCAGAAGGCCGCGCGAGACATATTCGATGCGGCCCTTGCGCTGGGCGGGGCGCTGTCCGGCGAGCACGGCATAGGCCTTCTCAAGCGCGAGTTCCTGCCCGAAGGACTAGACCCCACCGTAATCGAATTGATGCGCCGCATCAAGTGGGCTCTGGACCCCCACAACCTGCTCAACCCCGGAAAGGTCCTGCCGCAGGCTCCGCAGGCACCAAGACCACCTCAACCCCCGCAAACGCAAAGCTAGAACAGGCTCGCAGGCCCGGCCATGGCCGGGTGAGTGCCAGCTAATACTAATATTCTATATCTGCCCGCAAGCCCCGCTCTTGTGCAGGTTGCTCATCGTCAGATAGTGGGGCCTGAGACTCTTCCGTGACTTCGATGCGCTTGACGGTGGTGGAAGTGGGAGTAGTGGTGGTATAAGTGGTTGTCTGGCGGGCCGTGCCCCACGTACCGGGCGGGCCTTCGACGGTGGCCTGCGTTTCCACCGCAGGCTCGGCCAGCATATCCTCAATGCGATCGCCGATGGCGCTCACCAGCGAGCGCACGGCAAGGAAGCCCTCGCGGGCGGCGGCGCGGGCGTGGCGGCGGGTATCAGGTGGTAGCATGGCTGAAGGCATCCTTATCAGCACCGCAGGCACGCGCACGGCCAGTTTCGCCAGATCCCCTATGGTAGCCGCGATACTGTCCCGTGTGTCGGTGAACTCCCTGTCCCACGCGATCTCTTCAGCCGAGCGCTCGGCGCTACGTCTCCTGTAGGTCTCGTCCATGTCAAACTCCTCTCATCATGAGTTGTACCAAGTTTCCATTAGAATAGAAAGGCTATAAATTGTGTGGGAGAAGTGGAGGACACCCCCATGTCCCCGTCAGAGGAGCGCCCCTGCACCCCGCCATTCGTGGGGAGGGGAGAGTCTTGCGCTCCCCTAGCTCATCAATGCCCTGACAGCCAAACGGCCAGAGCCGTGGCCGCGCCGACGGTGGTGGCGAGCAGATTGACCACGTCGTTATTTACCGCCGGCCAACCATGCGTGTATCGGGCAGCCGTGCCACACTTATGAACGGCGCTCTCGGTAGGTTTATTACATCGGGGGCACCAATACATGGCCTGCACGCTGGCCCCCAGCAGGCTGTCGGCCAGCGCCCCGGCCAACCCTCCGAACAAACCCCCGAGCATCAGCCACCACACAGAAGCGCGGTCGAGGGCAGGGGTTAGGCCCCGGAGCGGCTCCGCAGGCAGATTGAGCACAGCCGCCGACACCCCGATGAACAGCGCACCCCCGAGGGCGGCCATGCTGCCCAACATCGTAACAGCACCGGACGTGCCAGCGTCCACCCTCCGGCCCGTGGTTATCATGCGCGGCGGCAAACGGCTGAGCACGCCTATCTCCGTCGCCCATGTGTCGGCGGTAGCCGCGGCTATCGCCCCCGTGTAAGCGCAGAACAGGGCAACCCCCACCCATGGGTCCGCAAACCCAGCGAGCAGGGCCAGCAGGGCGGCCACCCCTCCGTTGGCAAGCACCTGCGCGGCGTCGCGTGTGCTCCCTTTCTCGAAAAGGTCGGCGGCCCTGAGCTTGCGCGGATCGGACCTCCGAAAGAACGACAAGAGGCTGGACGAAGCGAAGAACAACACCAACAGGATGGCCCATGTCAGCCCACCAAACCCCAACACCGTGCCCCCCACCAGCGTGGCGGCCAGCGCGCCGCTCGCGGACAGGGCACGCACATGATAGCCTGCGAAGCCTACTCCGCCGGCCAACAGGTAAGCGATAGGCACAGAGAACTCCAACCCACTCAGCAGTGCTTGGTCCTAGATATACGGCTGGGCAGCCAACTTCTTCAGGCTGGCGATGAGAGTGTTGGTGTCTTCGGGGCGGCCCACGCCGATGCGCAGGTGGTTGGACAGCCACCGGTCGGATATGGCCTTCACCAATATACCATCCTCTTGCAGGTGGCGCTGCACCACTTCGGCTGTGCCTCGGCTCATGCGGCACAGCAGGAAGTTGGCCGACGACGGATAAGGTTGGAGCAGATTGAGCTTGCGCAACTGACGGAACAGGCGGCCACGCTCCAGCCGTATGCGGCGCACCCGCTGCATCAGGTTGTCCCGGTCGTCTATGGAGGCAATGGCGGCCAGTTGGGCGGCTCGGTTCAGGCCCCCCGGTGGGGCCAGTCGTTGCAGACGGGCCGCGGCACGCGTCGAGCACAGGGCGTAACCGACGGGCAGGCCGTGCAACCCTGCCCACGGGCCAAACGACCTCAGCACCACCAGATTGTCGAACTCGGCCACCAGTGGCGCTACTGTGCGGTCGGAGAACTCAAAGTAGCTTTCATCCACCAGCACCCACACCCCGGTTTGCAGAAGATGCACTACCACCGTGTGCGAGGTGAGGTTGCCGGTGGGGTTGTTGGGCGAAGCCAGCATGACCATCTTGATGTTGGTCTGGCGGCGCATGGTGGTGATGATTGCATCGGAATCTACCTCGAAGTCGTCGTTGCGTGGCACCTGCACCAGCGTGATGCGGGCACGCGATGCCGCCAGATTATGGTTGGGCAGGGCAGGCGGGCACGTGATCACCGCGTCGCCCGAATCGAGGAAAGCGTGCAGCATGCGCTCGGTTAGCTCGGTGGTGCCCGCGCCTGCCACTATGCGCTCGGCGGAGAAGCCGGTGTACTCGCTCAGGGCATTGCGCAGTTCCGAGCACATCGGGTCGGCAGGTATATGGTACACATCGGAGGAGCCGAGGATGTCCAGCACGTTGAGCGAGCAGCCATAGGGGTTCTCGTCGCTGTGCAAACGGATGTAAAAGCGCCCGCCGCCGGGTTGGGCGACCTGCTCTGTCTGTCCGGCTTTAGAGTGCGGCCGGTCTATGCGCTTCTGCCTGTGCTGTTCCAGCGACATGCCTCTTCCGGTTGTGGGCTTCAAGCCCCAGCATGGAGGCCCTCACCGCCCTTCTTGTGTGGGCAATCGAGACCCGCTTGCCGATTTGTGGTAATATGTGGATCGAGTGGTGACCATGGGCGTTACCGCGACCGGAGCTGTGAACGTGACGAGCCCGGTCGCATACATTGACACCGGTTATTATACTCAATCGGGAGATATATCTCAAAGATGGACCTGTTCAGCCCCCTCGCGTCCGAAGCGGTGGTGCATAATATCGAATTGTACACATCGCGGTTCTTCGTTCAGGGCACCATTTCAGGGCCTTTCAAGCGCACCACCGACCTGATGAACCGCAGTGAGCCGAGTTTTCTGCTGGTGCGTGATGCGGCCATCACCCCGCTTGGGCAGGCCGAGCCAAAGAAGTTGAGCACCCCAATCATGGTGCGCCGGTCGCAGGTGCAGTTCGCGGCGATAGCCCCCCAAGATACGAGCACGCAGACCCTGAGCAAAACCATGGCCGGCGGCCAACGCGAATACGCCGTCAGGAAAGTGCCCCATGGCTGTTATGCCCTTACCAACATCTTCGTGATACGCGGGTTCTGCCACCTGCTCGAAGGGAGCACGCTGGACAACTTCCTCGAATCGCCCGACCTATTTATGCCCATGACCGGCGCGAACATCTATCTGGTGTCGCGCCCTGCTATCTCTTGGACCCGCGATCTGGTGATCGTGAACAAAGGGTACATAGAGGTGATCTACCTGTCCGAGGGCACTGAGCACGCGAAAGCGCCCACGACGGGCTAAGTCCTCAACTTCGCGCCCAGTTCGCGCTCCAGAACGCTCTGAATGCGCTTGCGCAGACGAGCCACGTCCTCTTCAGTGAGGGGCTTTTCCACCGAGTTGAAGGTGATGGCAAAGGCGAGGCTCTTGTGGCCTTCAGGCACGGGCGGGCCGGTATATATGTCAAACAGGCTGACGTCGGTGACGTTGCGCCCACCGGCCCGCCTGATGGCATCGCGCACCGCAGATACAGGCGTGTGTTCGCTCACCACGAAGGCCATGTCCTGCCGCACCGGCTGATAGGGGCTGACCGGCTGGTACAGCACGCGTTCGGGCAGTGCCCTCAACAGCGCCTCGAAGTCCAGATCCCATGCTACCACGCGCTGTGCCGGTATGTCCCACTCGCGCACGACCAAGGGGTGCAGTTCGCCCACTACGCCAAGGTCAACCCCGCCGGCGCGCAGTACGGCCACGCGTCCGAGGTGGAACAGGGGCGCGTCCGCGGGCACCCACTCTGCCTCGGTGTGCAGATGGCGCAGTAGCTCTTCCACCACGCCCTTAGCGTCGAAGAAGTCGAGTTGTTCGGCGGGTGCGTCGCCGTCGGGGTGGTACAGCGAACGCGGGTAGCGAGGCCCGCTCATCACCCCGGCTAGGCGCAGCGGTTCCAGCGGCAGGCGCTCCTCACCGGGCACCGGCTCCCATGCCTGAAGGCGCGGGTAACGCACGCGTTCCTCGGCCAGCTCGGTCTTTCGGGCCTGCACCTCGGCTTCGGTGCGGGTCAGGTATACTTTGCCAAGCTCGAAGATGCGCACCGGCTCTTCCGGGCGCACCCGTAGGTTGTGGCGCAGGGTGTCCAGCAGGTTGGGCAGAAGGCTGGGGCGCAGCACGTCCTGCCTGACGCTGATGGGGTTGACGATGGTCACCAGTGGGCGCGAGGGGTCCCACGACCGGTAGCGCGGGCGCGACCCATCGCCCTGACCGGCGGCCTCCTCTATCTGCGCCAGCCTGCGCAGAGCGCCGCTGTAGGTCACCGAGTAGGTGATCACTTCGTCCACGCCGCACGACACCATGATGTCCTGCACGCGGCGCTCAAGCTCCAGCTCAGGGTTGGCCTCCTGCGGGGGCAGGCCGCCCTCCAGCAGG
>DAOTTC010000055.1:0-2852 GCA_034437815.1 Chloroflexia bacterium
GTCTGGCAAGCAGTCGCTGCTCTCACTTGGCTCCTCGTCTGTCCCTTCCCTCATGAGGCGTTTCAGAGATGTGGGTAATCACCAGAAATGGTGCTATTGACTGTCGAACTCTTCCGATTTATAATCTGGCCGCCGAGGATGCCACAGATGATACCGCCGGTGGTTTTCCACATCCTTATCCTTATCCTTCGTCAACCGTGGGCGAGGTAGCGCAGGCCCCCTAATGGGAGCGCCACCGACGTGGTATAACCACTGCGCGGGTGACCAGATCACTGCCGGCACCGGTGTTGCACCTTATAAATATTGAGAAGCCATGTCAGGAGGAGGGGCATATGGCAACGGCTACCGAAAGAACCCCGGAGCGTGCGGGGGGTCTGTATCAAAACCCAGTAGTACGGTATTTTCAGCTCGACCGGCACAACGTTACTGTAGGTGGCGAGATACTGGCGGGCCTCACCACTTTTCTGGTGATGGTATACATCGCCTTCGTCAACCCGCTTATACTCACCAGCGTGGCCGACCCCACCGGCTTCAGGCTGGACTTCGGCAGGGTGCTGACGGCCACGTGCTGGGCGGCCAGCCTGCTGTGCATCCTGATGGGTGTGTACGCCCGCAGGCCGTTCGCCATGGCCCCCGGCATGGGCCTGAACGCCGTGGTCACGTTCCAGCTTGTGGCGACGCGAGGCCTGACGTGGTCTCAGGCCATGGGCATCATCGTCGCTGAGGGCATAATCATCACTCTGCTGGTGCTCACGCGGTTCCGTCAGGCCATCATGGACGCCGTGCCGGTGGCCCTCAAGCACGCCATCGCGGCGGGCATCGGCCTGTTCATCCTGTACATAGGGCTGGTGAACGGGGGCATCGTGGCGGGCAATCCCGATTACGAGCCGGGCGGCACCAACCCACCGGTGGCGCTGGGCAACTTCGCGGCCATCACGGTGCTGGTGACCGTGTTCGGCATCCTGCTGACCGCATGGCTGTACCTGCGCAGAAATCGCGCGGCTATACTGCTGGGCATACTGGGTGCCACCGCGTTCGCAGTGGTGCTGAACTATTTGAGCATAGCTCTGGGCTATGGGCCTATCTACCCGCCTCAGACCGGTTGGGCGGTGATCCCTACCCAGCCGGTGCAGGTGCCCGCGCCCCCATACCTGTTCTTCGATTTCACAGCTTTCACCACTAACCCCATCACCGCCACGCTGGACACCTTCTCCATCATGCTGAGCGACTTCTTCGATACAATGGGCACACTGGTGGGCGTGGGGTTGCTGGCGGGGTTCCTCACCAAAGAAGGCAGATTGCCGGAGGTGGAGAAGCCCCTGCTGGTGGATTCGGTCGGCCCTATCGTGGGTGGTACGCTGGGGGCAAGCAGTGCCACTACTTACATCGAGTCGGGGGCCGGGGTATCCGCGGGCGGGCGCACCGGCATCGTCGCAGTTACGGTGGGCGTGCTCTTCCTGCTGGTGCCGTTCCTGACCCCCATCATCGCTATAGTGCCCCCGCAGGCCACCGCCGCCGCGCTCATTATGGTGGGTTTCTTCATGCTCCAGTCGCTGAAAGAGGTGGATTGGGCCAACTTCCGAGAGGCCTTCCCGGTGCTCATCACCATGATAGCTATGCCTCTGACCTACAGCATTACCAATGGCATCGGCTTCGGCTTCATCCTGTTCACGCTGATGATGGTGTTCGTGGGACAGGCACGCAGGGTGCACTGGCTGATGTACGTGTCGAGCGTGGCTTTCCTGATCTATTTCCTGAACGCCGCCATATCGGGCTGGCTGGGCATTGGGTAGCACCGGTGATGGGCGCGTAGAGCGGGGCAATGCTTTTCTTCTCCTCGTGCGAGGATATATTACGCATTGCAAGGGCGCTTGCTTGTTTTGCCGGTGCTCACCTACCCGAAAGCTGAGGGCCGCCTTTCTATCTATTGCTATTGCCCGTGCCGGTTATGGTGGGCAATTCGCCGGCGGCCCTGAAGCGGGAGAGGGTGGCTTCTATGTGCGCGGCCAGACCGTGGGCCTTCGCGGGCATAGCCACCACGTAAGGCTCGTCGGTCAGGGGAGGGGTCAGCACAGCCAACTCGCCCGGGTGGTCGCGCAGGTAGGTGTGCGCCGACACGTTGTCGGTTATGACCGCGTCCAGCTCACCCCTCGCCAGCGCAGACAGGGCCTCGACGGGCGAACGATAGACCGACACCACCCTCATGCCGGGCAGGCTGGTGCGGGCCAGTAGTCTGGCCTGAGTGTCGGCGTTGGAGCCCAGTTCCACGCCCACCCGTCTGCCCTCAAGGTCGCGCACGGAGGCTATGGCCGCGCCGGCATCGCCCCCGCGCACCACCAGCACCTGACCGGCCTGATAGTACGGGCTGGAATAGCGTACTTCAGCTTGCCTTTCGGGGACCACGGGCAGGGCCGAGATGAGCACGTCCACTTTGCCCGCGATCAGCGCGTCGTACAGGGTATCCAGCGCCATGGGCACAAACTGCACGCGCACGCCGAGGTCGTCTGCGATGGCGCGGGCCAGTTGGGCATCGTAGCCCACCACTTGCCCATCGCTGATGTACTCGAAGGGAGGGTATGTGGGGTCGAGGCCCACCCGCAGGGTGCCCCGGCTCTGTATGGCCTGCAAATACCGGTCGGGGGGCCTCTGCTGGCCCGCCCACACCAGCAGGCCCACCGCCACCAGCAGGGCTATCGTTGCTGTGTCGTACAGCAGTGTGCGTATTTGTGTGCTCATAGTCGGAAAAGAAAATATCAGGGGGCGGGCATGCCCTGCTCGCGCCCGAAGGCGTATTTCTGCACCTCAAGGTACACGGCTTTGGGGATGAAGTCGGGGGTGAGGAAGGTGTAGTT
>DAOTTC010000056.1:0-33442 GCA_034437815.1 Chloroflexia bacterium
ACCTCGCCCGGCGCTATCCGGTGATGCTCGCGGGCGGCCTGAACCCCGCTAACGTGGCCGGGGCTATACGCGCCGTCGGCCCGCTGGGCGTGGACGTGAGCAGTGGTGTGGAGCGGCAGGGCGTCAAAGACCCGGCCCTTATCGAAGAGTTCGTTCGCGCGGCCCGGTCGGCCATGCCCGGCCCACCGGCCACGCCGGAAAGGTATGCCGTACCATGAAACCAGCCTACACCACCCAAACCAGCTCTGAAACTTACAGCCTACCCGACAGGGGGGGCCATTTCGGTCCGTTCGGCGGCAGGTATGCGCCCGAAGTGCTTATGCCGGCCTTGCAGGAGCTTGAGGAGGCCTACGCCCTGTACAGCCAAGCCCCCGATTTTCAGGCCGAGCTGGCGCACCTGCAACGCCACTACGTGGGCCGACCCACCCCCCTGTACTTCGCTCAGGGGTTGACCCGCGAGGCGGGTGGGGCACGCATCTACCTGAAGCGCGAAGACCTCGCCCACACCGGCGCGCACAAGATCAACAACGCCCTCGGTCAGGCTCTGCTCGCCCGGCGCATGGGCAAGCACCGCATCATTGCCGAGACGGGCGCGGGCCAGCACGGCGTGGCTACCGCCACCGTGTGCGCCATGCTCGGTCTGGAGTGCGTGGTGTACATGGGAGAGGTGGACGTGCACCGGCAGGCGCTGAACGTGTTCCGCATGAAACTGCTGGGGGCCGAGGTGCGCCCTGTGGCCGCCGGCAGTCGCACCCTCAAGGACGCCATCAACGAGGCGGTGCGCGACTGGGTGACCAATGTGCGCACCACCCACTACCTCATAGGCTCGGCAGTGGGCATGCACCCCTACCCCACCATAGTGCGCGACTTCCAGAGCGTCATCGGCTATGAAACCCGTCGGCAGATAGTAGAGCAGGCGGGCCGCCTGCCCGATTACGTGGTAGCCTGTGTGGGCGGGGGCAGCAACAGCATCGGCATCTTCCACCCCTTCATCGCAGACCCAGCGGTGGAGTTGGTGGGTGTGGAGGCCGGGGGCGAGGGCGTGCACACCGGCAGGCACGCCGCCACGCTGGTGGCCGGCACCGTGGGTGTACTGCACGGCGCACGCTCGTATCTGTTGCAGGACGAGCACGGGCAGGTTATCGAGACCCACAGCATATCCGCTGGTCTGGACTATCCGGGCGTGGGGCCTGAACACAGCTATCTCAAGCACACGGGCCGCGCACAATACGTGGCCGTGACCGACGCCGAGGCACTGGAGGGCTTCCAACTGCTGTGCCGCACCGAAGGCATCATCCCCGCGCTCGAATCGGCCCACGCCATTTATTACGCCGCTCGCCTTGCCGCCGAACTGCCCGGTGAGGCTATAATAGTGGTGAACCTTTCGGGTAGAGGGGACAAGGACATGAACACCGTGGCTCAGGCTCTGGGCGTCACCCTCACAGGCGAGCGTACAGAACGGGCACATGGTCAGGAACAGGAGGGGGGCACCTGATGGGCCGCATCAGCGCCACTTTCAAGCGCCTGCGCTGGGAGAAGGAGGCGGCATTCATCCCTTACGTGATGACCGGCTACCCCTCGCTCGAGGTGACCCGCCAGATCGTGCCTATGATGGCCCGGCAGGGCGCGGACCTGATCGAGCTGGGCGTGCCCTTCAGCGACCCCATCGCCGACGGTCCGACCATCCAGCGCGCATCGCAGTACGCGCTGTCAAATGGTGTGACCATGGCCCACTGCCTTGCCGTGGCCGCCGAAGCCCGCCTCGCCAGCGATGTGCCGGTGGTGCTCATGAGCTACTGCAACCCGGTGTACAGGTACGGCATCGAGCGGTTCGCCTCTGACGCCGCTCAGGCCGGGGTGGACGGGCTGATCGTGCCCGACCTGCCCCCCGAAGAGGCCGGCGACCTGAAGGCCGCTCTGGATGCCGTGAACATAGACCTCATCTTTCTGGTAGCACCCACCAGCACCGATGAGCGCCTCCGGCAGGTGGCTCAGATGGCACGAGGCTTCATCTACTGCGTGTCGGTGACCGGCGTGACCGGTGCACGCGCTCGGCTCAGCGAAGAAGTGGGAGACCTCGTGGGCCGGGTGCGTCGCCACACTGACCTGCCCGTGGTAGTGGGCTTTGGCATCAGCACGCCGGAGCATGTGGCCCGCATCTCTCAAATAGCCGATGGCGCGGTGGTGGCCAGCGCCCTTATCAACCATATGGACGGCCTGCCCAAGGATGAGCTCCTCACCGGCGTGGCCGAGTTCGTGCGCGAATTCAAGCAGGCCACGGTGCGGCAGACCTGAACCTTCACACAGAACATGAACATCAAGTCTGCGTATTGTAAGGACAGACCTCGCTTTGTGCCTGCCTATGATGTGAACAACCTGACTTACTGTGGGGGGTTGAAAACCGGGGGACACCCCCGCACCCCCGGCAGGGGAGTGCCCCTGCACCCCACCATTTGTGGGTAGTGAGAACCGGGTTTACTAGGGCGTCCAGCGCCGCGGCTGGGTCATCAACCTGCACCCCACCATTTGTGTGGAGTGCGAACCGGGGGACACCCCCGCACCCCCGCACCCCCTTTTACAACCTCCGATTAGAATTTAAAAGCTTGTATGCTTTATGCTATACTGCTGTAGATGGTGCGCGGCTGCCTGAACAGGAGGTAACTACTATGGCGTATTTGAACACGGGCGACCTCAATGACATGCAGCTCTATCTCGTGGAGGAGGAAGCTGAGAAGTGGCAGAAGGGGCGCATCAGCCGGCGGGAGTTCATCCGGCGGGTCACGCTGATAGCGGGCGGGGCGGCGGCAGCAAGTTCGGTGCTGATGGCGTTGGGGTGCGGTCCCACGGCGCCTGAGGCTCAGCCCACTGCTACCGCCACCGGGGCGGGAGCCGAAGCTACTGCCACTGCCGAGCCTGTGGCTTCTCCGACGGACCAAACCCCCACAGCGCAGGCCGGGCGCGACCCCTATCACGTGCCGGAGGGTGACCCGGCCGTGCGTGCCGAAATGGTGCAATTCCCAACCGCCGATGGCTCGGCTACGTTGCAGGCTTATCTGGCCGCATCTGCTTTGCCCATGGCCGGTCCGGCCAACCCCGCGGGCGTGCTGGTCATCCACGAGAACCGTGGGTTGACCGACTACATCAAAGACGTGTGCAGGCGGCTCGCCAAGGCCCGCTACACCGCCCTCGGCGTAGACCTCATCTCGCGGCAGGGGGGCACCGACGCTCACCCCGACGAAGGCGAGCGCATCGGCATCATAGGCCAACTGCCCCCAGAGCAGGTGATCGCCGATCTATCTGCAGGGCTGGACTACCTGAAGTCGCGCAACGATGTCAGCCCCGAGCGGCTGGGGGCCATCGGCTTCTGCTTCGGTGGGGGCTACGCGTGGCGCATGGCTACCCGCCGTCCCGACCTGAAGGCGGTCGCCGCCTATTATGGCCCGAACCCCCCGCTGGAGGACGTGCCCAAGATCAAGGCCGCCGTGCTGGGCATATACGGCGCGCTTGACACACGCATCATTTCGCAGGTGCCGCAATTGGAGGAGGCCCTCAAAAAGGCGGGCATCACCTACCAGATCAAAATCTACGAAGGCGCGGACCACGCCTTCCATCGCGACACCGGCCCCAACTACAACCCCGCGGCAGCCAAAGACGCGTGGGAGCTCACCCTCCAATGGTTCGGCCAGTACTTGTGATGGGTTGCTTGCCCTGCCGGTCAGGTTAAACTTTGCACAAGAGAGCCGCAAATGTCTGAGCAACGTGAAAACTTCGCCCACCCAGCGGACATAGATGCTATACTGAACATGAAGCGCATCGCTGTAGTCGGTCTGTCCTCAAACCCCTCAAGACCCAGCTACGGGGTTGCCCGGTACTTGCAGGAGCAGGGGTATGAGATAATCCCGGTCAACCCTAACGAGACCGAGGTGCTTGGCAAACGGGCTTACGCCAGCCTGCTGGACCTGCCTGAGCCGCCCGAAGTGGTGGACGTGTTCCGCAGGCCCATATACGTAGATCAAATAGTGGATGAGGCCATAGCCGTGGGCGCCAAAGCCATCTGGTTACAGATAGGCGTGGTGAATCTGCCCGCCGCCCTTCGCGCTCGTCAGGCCGGCCTTATCACTGTGATGGACCGGTGCATACTGGTGGAGCATGCCCGCTTGCGCAGGAGCAAAGCCACAGAGACAGAGAACACAGAGTAATAGCATGAATTAACCACTGACGACTGACGGAGCGGCAGATATGCAAACAGGGGTGGTAGGCATCATCGGCGGGTCGGGTTTTTACAACATGCCCGGCATAACCGATGTGCGCACAGTGGAAGTAGATACGCCTTTCGGGAAGCCCAGCGACCCTATCGTGCTGGGCAGGCTGGGCGGGCGCGATGTGGCCTTCCTCGCCCGGCATGGTGCCGGTCACCGCTACAACCCCACACATGTGCCCGTGCGCGCCAACATCTATGCGCTGAAGACGCTGGGCGTCACCCACCTCATCTCCGTTAGCGCGGTGGGTAGCATGAAAGAAGAGATAGAACCCCTGCATATGGTGGTGCCCGACCAGTTATTCGACCGCACGGTGTCGCGCCCGCGCACCTTCTTCGATGAGGGGGTGGTAGTGCATGTGGCCTTCGACAGGCCCTATTGCCCACAGCTCCGGCAGACACTTGTGCAGGCGGCACACAGTGCAGGGGCTACGGTGCACGACGGGGGCACGTACATATGTATTGAAGGTCCGCAGTTCTCTACGCGTGCTGAGTCGCTCGTGTACCGTAGTTGGGGCATGGCGGTCATTGGTATGACGGCCCTGCCCGAAGCCCGCCTTGCCCGCGAGGCCGAGATGTGCTACGCCACGCTGGCCATGGTCACCGACTACGACACATGGCACCCCGCCCACGACACCGTCACCGTCGAACTGGTGGTGCAGAACTTGCAGCGCAACGTCCGGCGCGCCAGAGACACCATAGCCGCCCTTGTGCCAGCCATTGCCGACACCCGTCAGTGCGATTGCGGCCACGCCCTGCAAAACGCCATCATGACCGCTCGCCAACTCATACCTGAAGAGGTGAAGACGCGCCTGCGGCCACTGCTCGAACACTATATATAGATCGTCACCCACTTTAGAGATGAGCGCACAACCCGCCCCGGCACCTTACACGCCCAGACCTCCCGAACCATGGGTGGTCACACCCCGTAGAGGCATCAGCCCCCGCCATATGTGGGGCCTCGTGCGCGGCCTGCGCTGGACCGAGTTCCGCCTGCTCGTCATCCCTTCGCTACTCAGTATAGTGGGCATGCTCATGGTAGTGCTGGTGCCCACTGGCGCGCTCCAGTGGCAGTGGACCGACCTGTGGATGAGCTTCGTGTTCATCGGCCTGCTGTACGCCGCGCACATATGGCTGAATATCACTCGCCCGCATGCCGATCAAGTGTTACTGCCCATCGTAGCCACTATCATGACACTGGGGCTGGTAATGGTGTTTCGGCTTGAGCCTGCGCTGGCGGACCGCAGTCGCGACTTTCAGGGCATATCCACCAAGCAGGTGATCTGGATCGCGCTGGGCGTGCTGGCGCTCCTGCTCACGGTCACGGTGGTACGAGACCTCAACCTGCTGAGGCGGTACAAATACACCTTCGCCCTGCTGGGCATTGGGTTGGTGGCGGCCACGCTGGTGTTCGGCTCTGACGCGGGCAGTGGCACGGGCGTCAAGCTGTGGTTCAACTTCGGCTTCTTTCAGTTCCAACCTTCCGAACTGCTCAAGATATTGCTCGTGATCTTCCTCGCGGGCTATCTGGACGACAAGCGGGAACTGCTGGCCTCGCCCTACAGGGTGGGGCCGCTCAAACTGCCCCCCCTGCCGTATCTGGCGCCCATGTTGTTGCTGTGGGCGCTGGCGCTGGTGCTGTTCGTGGTGCAGAAGGACCTTGGCAGTGCTCTGCTGTTCTTCGGCATCTTCCTTGCCATGCTGTATGTAGCCAGCGGGCGGCCACTGTACGTAGTGGGCGGACTGGCGGGGTTTTTCGCGGCGGCCTATATACTCAATCTGTTCTTCGGCTCGCAGTTTCGGCATATACAGGAGCGGGTGAGCATCTGGCTCAACCCATGGCCGCTCGGCCAGCAGGAAGGCTACCAAATAGTGCAGTCGCTGTATGCGCTGGCCTCGGGCGGGGTGCTTGGAGCGGGCATCGGCCTCGGCTCGCCCTCATACATCCCCGCCGTACACACCGACATGGTAATAGCGGCTATAGGTGAGGAGCTGGGGCTGGCGGGCACACTGGCGGTGATCGGGTTGTTCATGCTGTTGGTGCACCGGGGCTACCACGTCGCGTTGGCCGCACGCACGGGCTATGAGCAATTGCTGGCTGTGGGCCTGACCACGGTGGTCGGTCTGCAGAGCCTGATCATCATCGGTGGGGCCATCAAACTCATACCGCTCACTGGCATCACCCTGCCCTTCATCAGCTATGGCGGCTCTTCGCTCGTCACCAACTTCGTGATAATTGGCCTGCTGTTGCGCATCTCGGCACCGCGTGGCAGCGGCACCGGCACCAGACGGTTGTGAGTGCGAGAGGGAGGAGGAGTTTTACAGTCTGTATGCGCAACTTCGTCCGTACAATCGCACTACTAGCCGCGCTGGCGTTGATCGCCTACGGCATGGTGGCCGGGGCAGTGCCCGGTTCGCCCAACACACCACCCGACGACACGATGTGGCTTGTGGGCCTAGCTGGAGCCTTCCCGCTGCTCCTCATTTACGCATGGCTGACGGTGAGCGGACCGCAGACGCCCAGTATGGCCCCGGATGTGCGCTTTCGCCGCAACGTGCAACAGCTGAGCGGCTTCCTGCTGGTAGGTTTCGGCCTGCTCAGTCTGCACCTGCTGCGCGAGCAGATAGTAGCCGCCGCCGCCATCAAGGACGTGTCGTTCGTGACCGAAAGCGGCCACGTGGTTCAGGACCCGCGCAAAATACCGGAATTGCTCCGCCAGCGGCGCGGCTCGATCTACGCAGGGGATGTAGTGGTGGCGGCCAGCGAGGTGGTCTCCGATTACGTGCATCGCATCTACCCTGACCCCGACATCTCTTATCTGGCGGGCTACTACAACCCCACCATCTACGGCAGCGCGGGGCTGGAAGCTTCCTTCGACCGCTATTTGTCGGGGGGCGAAGCGCTCGACCCACTGGTGGAGCTGCAGCGCAGGCTACTGCACCGACCGGTGGTGGGTGCCGACCTGCGCCTGACCATTGACCCGGCCCTCCAGAAGGTGGCCGGGCAAGCCCTAGGCGAGCGCAAGGGGGGTATTGTGGTGCTGGACGCGCAGAGCGGGGCAATCCTCGCCATGGTCACGTGGCCACACATTGACCCCCAGCAATTGTCGTTCAACCCAGCCGCCGACGACTGGGGTGCCGAGAACAAGCGCATCATTGATTATTTCACGGCGGTGAACGGTGACCCGAATGCCCCTCTGCTCATCCGCCCCACGCAGGGGCTGTACCCACCCGGTTCCACGTTCAAGACGGTGAGCGCGGGTGCGGCCCTCGACACCGGCACCGCTCAGCCCACCACCGTGTTCACCGACACCAACGGTACCATCAAAGTGGAGGCGGGCAACTACGTGCACCGCGACTGCAACACCTGCCGCCCACGCGGCCATGGCCCACGGTATACCCTGACCGAGGGTTACAAGTGGTCGCTAAACGTGGTGTTCGCGCAGTTGGGGGTACGCCTTGGGCCGACACGTATGTGGGAATACGCCCAGCGCTTTGGCTTTGGCACTCGCTACGACATCGGCGTGCCTGTGGAAGCCAGCACCGTTGCCCACAGTCAAGAGGCGCTCAACAGCCTCAACCTGCTGGCGGCTACGGCCTACGGGCAAGGTGAGGTGCAGGCCACCCCCCTGCAAATGGCGCTGGTGGCCGCCACCGTGGCGCGCGGTGGTGAACTGCCCGCCCCTTATATGGTATCGGCGGTCACCGACCACGAGACCGGCCAACCGGTATGGCAGTTCCAGCCGCATGCCCTCAAACGCGCCCTGTCACCCTCTGCCAACGAGAACCTGCGTCAGATGATGATCACCTCGGTGCAGTCGGGTTGGGCGAGAGGCGCGGCCATACCCGGCGCGACGGTGGGCGGCAAGACCGGCACTGCCGAGAACAGCGGTGGCGACCCCCATTCGTGGTTCATCGGCTTCGCCGGTAAAGACCCCAACAAACCGCAGTACGCCATCGCCGTGATCATCGAGAACGGCGGCGAGGGTACGCGAGTGGCCCTGCCCGCTGCCCGGCAGGTGCTGGTGGCCGCCCTTAACCGGCCATAAGCCGGCTGTTTCAACAGTTCACTTGCCCCTACTTGTCCTTTGCACCTTCAGCCTTCGCCCCGTCGAGCGGCCCTGCTCTCAGGCCCCGCCGGTGGTCGTTACTGACCGGCCCAGATAGGCCTCCACCACGCGCGGGTTGGCACGCACCTCATCGGGGGTGCCTTCGGCTATCTTCACCCCGTAATCGAGCACCGACACCCGGTCCGATATGCGCATCACCACCTTCATGTCGTGCTCGATGAGCAGCACGGTCAGCGCGCACTCACGGCGCAGCCGTGCGATCAGTTCGATCATCTCGACGGTCTCGTGGGGGTTCATGCCCGCGGTCGGCTCGTCCAGAAGGAGCAGTACCGGGTTGCTGGCGAGGGCGCGGGCCACCTCCAGCTTCCGGGCATCGCCGTAGGGTAGGTGCTTGGCCATCAGGTGTTCGCGGTCCGCCAGCCCTATGAAATCCAGCAACTCGCGCGCCTGCCGGATGGCCCGCGCCTCTTGCGCCACCACCGAGCGGGTACGCAGGATAGCCCCCACGATGCTCTCTCTGATCTGGCTGTGCTCGCCCACCAGCACGTTCTCCAGCACAGTCATATTGGGGAACAGTCGGACGTTCTGGAAGGTGCGGGCGATGCCGAGGGCAGTGATTTTGTCCGGAGGTAGGCCGGTGATGTTGCGCCCGTTGAACCATATGGTGCCACTGTCGGGCTTGAGCAGACCCGTCAGGATGTTGAAGAACACAGTCTTGCCTGCCCCGTTCGGCCCTATCAGGCTCACGATCGAATAGCGGGGCACCTCGAAATCCAAGCTGTCCAGCGCCACCAGTGCCCCGAAGCGCTTGCATATCCCATCGGCCCGCAACAGCATGGGCCGGTACGGGGCGGTTTCGTGGCCCTCAACAGGTGCCCTCAAGAAAGTGATGCGTGACAGCATGGTCATGCCTGTGCCTGCTTGACCCTTCAAACCCTCGGCAGTGCAAGGGCAGTGTACGTCCTTATCCTTACCTCACGGAGCTTACATTACGGGGCACCGTCTTCGGCGCGCTGTGGCTGGTCCACGTTCACCTTCGGGCCGAGGAAGCGGGGCTGGTCGTTGATGAGGATGCGCACCCCCGTGCCCAGCAAAGCCAGCAGTTCGCGCGTTTCGTTGTAAAAGGTTGAGTATTCGCTTCGGTCGGCAACCACGCCCACCGAGCGCACACCCAGATGGTTGCACGCGTACAGCGCCCGCGGCAGGTGGAAGCGCTGGGTGACAAGGGTGGCCTCGGTCAAGCTGAACACCTCGCGCGCTCGGTAGCAACTGTCCCATGTGTTGAAGCCCGCGTAGTCCAGCACTATATCCTCGTCGGGCACGCCGAGTTCCACCGCCGTCTGGCGCATAGCCTCCACCTCATTGTAGTCGGGGGTGCCGTTGTCGCCGGTCATCAGCAATTTATCCACTTTGTTATTGTTGTACAGGTCAACGGCCGTAGCTACCCTGTCATACAGCATCTTAGAGGGCCTGCCTTCGCCGTTCAGCCCCGCGCCGAACACCAGCGCTACGTGATGGTTGGGTATGGAGCGGTCATTGATCTGATAGATCTTGCCATCGGCCTGCACTTCGACCCACACGCGAAGTGCCAGCGCGACCAGCATGGTCAACGCCCCTGCGGCCACGGTCACCAGCGCCAGCCGCCGAAGGACCATGCCCAGCAAGCTGCTGCCGCGCACCGGTGGGTGGTATGCCCAGCGTCTCGGCCCAAGCCTGCGGTTGGGTGGTGGGGGCAGTGGCCGAGTGGCTATATACCTATGACGGGTCGGACTGCCGGACCTCATCCTGCGACTTGACCTCCTGCCAGAACCTATCCATCTGTGCGATGCTCATGCCGCGCAGTTGGCCGCCGCTCTGCACGATGGCCCGCTCCATGGCGGCGAAGCGGCGCAGGAACTTATCATTGGCGCGGCGCAGAGCCTCCTCGGCGTTGATGCCCATCCACTGCGCCAGATTGACCAGTGCGAACAGCAGGTCGCCCAGTTCCTCGGCCCGGCGCTCACTGCTCTGTTCGCTTTGCAGTTCGGCCAGTTCCTCGCGCACCTTGTCGAACACACCTTCGATGTCAGCCCAATCGAAGCCCACACGGGCGGCGCGCGCCTGAAGCTGTTGAGCACGCTCAAGGGCAGGCATGGCGCGGGGCACACCCAACAGCAGGCCGGTGCCCTCCAGCCCCTGCTCCACAGCCTGTTCTATCTGCGGCTTGCCCGCACCGGCCCGTCGCTCTCTGGCTTTGATGGCCTCCCAGTTGCGCACCACGTGCTCCGCGCCCGTGACCTGCACGTCCCCGAACACATGGGGATGCCTGCGAATTAGCTTGCGCACGATATGGCCCACCACGTCGGCCAGCGTGAACTCTTCCTCGGCCACGGCTACTTGGGCGTGAAACACCACCTGAAGCAGCACATCGCCCAGCTCTTCGGCCAGCATGTCGGGGTCGCCCGATTCGATGGCGTCAACGGTTTCGTAGGCCTCTTCGAGCAGGTAGCGCTTGAGCGACTGGTGGGTCTGCTCGCGGTCCCACGGGCAGCCGCCCGGCCCCCTCAACCTGCCCATCACGTACACCAGCGAGTCGAACTCATGCGGCAGGGACAGCGGGTCGAGCGGGGGCAGGTACACACACGCCAGATGATTGATGCCGTGCCCGTGGTCCATCTCGGCGAGGGGGGCGACCACCACACGCTCTTCGCCGGGCACGCCCGCGTTAAGCACTATGGATACAGGGTGGTCTGCCGGGTAGCGTTCCAGCAGGACCAGCTTGCAGGCCGAGGCCACGCGCTCGTTGTACACCTGACACAGCAGTACCGGATACATGGGCGACAGCCCCGCCAGCGCCGGGAACCGGCTCGGCTCCACAGGTATTGAATAGGGGCTGAACAGGAAAGGCTCTCGGCTCTGCCTTTCGTATCTGCCGTGAGGCAGGGCCTGAGCGCCCCCATCGTTCACATGGCCCCCGTAGCCTGCCAGTTCGGTGCCGTCCACGATTTGCAGTCCGCGCTCCACAGGGTCAATGCCCAGCGCCGAGCACACCGGCTCGATGAACGACAGCCCGGCCAACAATTTCACTTCGATGCCCCGCGCGGAGGCCAGCTTGCGCAGGTGGCGCACCGAGGCCTCGCCGATGGCCGGGTGGCCGGGCACGCAGTACACCACGGGCCGCCCGTCCGACGGGGTGGAAACAGCAACAGACACCAGCTCTTCGGCTATCTTGCGGTAGATGTCTTCGAACCGCTCTTCTTGCTCGTACAGGTAGTCGAAGGAGCGTATCTCCAGATGGTCGGGCAGGTGTTCGGCGGTGGGGTGGGTTCTGGTGCGCACGTAGACGAGGTCCACCGATTCGAGCAGAGACCTGACCTCGATTGTGACCTGCTCCCACGCTCCGGGTCCCAGCCCAGCGACCACGACTTGCGGGTGCGGCCCCGGCTGTGATTGCGATTGTAATTCCATCTGGTTATGTGGCTGGAATGATGGCATGGTTCTGGCTCGCTATTCCGACAGAGGGCGGTAATGCCCACCTGTTAGGGGGTTACGCCCTAATGATACCACGATAAACGGGGCATGGGCAATCGTGGGGCCTGCCTCGGCTCCCCCTCGCCCGTGCAAAAATGGCAGGGCTTCGATAAGGGTAACCAACACAGGAAAGGCAGGCGAAAATATGATCCACATAGGCACGAGCGGCTATAGTTATGAGGACTGGAAAGGCCCCTATTACCCGGAAGACATCAAGGACGGTGAGATGTTGCCCTTTTACGCGCGGGACTTCCGGGCCACCGAGATAAACTACACTTATTATCGGATGCCCTCGGCGCGCACCCTTGCAGCCATGGCCCGCAAAGTGCCCGACGACTTCGTGTTCACCGTCAAGGCCAGCAAAGAGCTTACCCACGAGCGCGAGCCTGAGGACGAGGGGGGAGGGGCCACCCCCCAGAACTTCCGCCGGTTTATAGAGGCCCTGCAACCGCTGATTGACGAGGGCAAGTTCGGCGCGGTGCTGGCTCAGTTCCCCTCATCGTTTAAGCCCACGCCCGACAACCGGGCTTACCTACAAACTTTCCGCGAGCGCATGGGCGACCTGCCCGTGGTGGTGGAGTTTCGCAACGCCGCTTGGGTAACAGACGACACTATGGAGCTACTTCGGCAGAACGATCTGGGCTATTGCTGTGTGGACGAACCTCGACTGAAGGGCCTGATCCCGCCCATAGCAGTGGCGACGGCACCCGTGGCCTACGTGCGCTTCCACGGTCGTAATGCGCAGAAGTGGTGGCGTCACGAGCACGCCTACGAGCGGTATGATTACGAATACAGCCCCCAAGAGCTTGAAGAGTGGGTGCCCAAAATCCACAGGCTGGACAGCACGGCGCAGAATACCTTTGTGTTCACCAACAACCACTATCGCGGCGGGGCCGTGCGTACTGCCCAACAGTTGCGCGAACTGCTCGAAGGTGCGGGTCTGAAGGTACATTAGGCCGAGCGGCGGAACCCGCCGAACCCGCTCCGCCAAAGTGTGCGGACTGAACGAGAAACAAGAAGCCAAGGAAACACAAGGGAAACTGCGCCCCGGCACCCCACCCCATCTTACGCGTGACTCTTATTGCCAATCCATCTATAATGTAGCGTGGATATAATACTGATTCTAGTGCCAGTTTGACGAAAATATGAGCACTGCTTTGCTCGGATAACCGGCATAAGAGTTCGCCACTTCTGGCTGCGTGCGATGGAGACCGAAATCATCTACCTCACTGCTCAAGAGGCCGAGGCCATTAAGGACCGGCTGGTAGAGGTGTACCGCAGTGCCTTTGCCGCGCCGCCCTATGGGGTAGACGAAGGCGAGGTCGCCTCATTCGCCACCAAACTGGTGCGGCACGTCAGGCGCGAGGGGTTCCGGTGCTGCGTGGCTCAGGACAGCAGCACGGGCCGCATCATAGGCTTTGCCTATGGCTATACCAGCAGACCCGGCCAGTGGTGGCGCGACATCGTGGCCGAGGCGATGGACCCGCAGTCCAGAGAGCGCTGGCTGTCCGATGCCTTCGAATTCGTGGAGCTGGGAGTGATGCCTGAGTTTCAGGGCAAGGGCATCGGCGGACGCCTGCATGATGCGCTGTTGGACCGCCTGCCCCACCGCACCGCTGTGCTGTCCACTGCCCGGCAGGATACCCCCGCGCAGCGTCTGTATCGCCATCGGGGCTGGCTGGTGATCGTGCCTGAGTTGTTCTTTCCGGGCAGTGAATTGCCCTATATTATCATGGGCAAAGAGCTTGCCGGTCGAGCGGGCCAGTGACGTGCACGAAAGGCAGGAACTGGAACAATATTTCTTCGACGATGCCACGCTGGACCATCTGGCCCGCTTCGTGGCACGCTTCCCCGATCCCTGCTGCCTGTGTACCCCTACGCTCGGAGAGGAGCTGGAGCGGCGGGGCGTGCGCACGCGCACTCTGGACGTTGATGAACGGTTCGCTTATCTGCGCGGCTTCAGGCACTATGACCTAACCAGACCCACATGGCTGGGCGAGCGCTATGGTATCATCGTATGCGACCCCCCGTTCCTTTACGTTCCGCTGGCCGATTTGCTGCGAACTGTGACCATTTTGAGCCTCGAAGACTACAGACAACCCCTGCTAATCAACTACCTGTCCGCCCGCGCCACGGCCATCACCTCGATGTTCTCTCGGTTCGGCTTGCGCCCTTCAGGCTACCGGCCCGGCTACCGCTCTATCCAGAACACAGGCCGCAACCATATGGAGTTTTTCAGCAACTTAGGCCCCGAATACCCTCTGGTGCCACCGCCTGCTGTGATAAGGTGATCGGTGCTGTTGCACAGCACGCTTATCACCCAGCAAACCGAGCACTACCGCGCAGTGGCACGCCATCACACACGGATCAAGGAGCACCGGACCTGACCGGTATCCTCAGCGCCTGCCCCGCGTAGATAGTGTTGCTTCCCAGTCCATTGGCCCGCTTGATATCATCTACTGACACGCCAAAGCGTGCGGCGATGCCCCCAAGCGTATCTCCGGGCCTCACCAAATACACTACATACCGGATGGCCGGCGTGTTTGTGGGCGGGGGCGGCGGGGGCGGTGGAGGTGGGGGTGGGGGCGATGTGGGAGTGGGTGTAGGTGTAGACGTAGGCATAGACGTAGGTGTAGATGTGGGAATGGGCGTAGATGTGGGCGCATGAGTGGGGGTGTTGGTGGGCAAAGGGATAGATGTGCGCGTCCGGGCCGGCGTGCCGGCTCGCATGTGAGGGGCAATAGATGTGGCTGTAGCTGTAGTCGCAGCTATGGCGGCTCCCGGCACGCCCTGCGCCGGTTCGGAACCGCCCCCCACTTGATTAGGGCTTTTCGTTGGTTCGTGAGTGCTGGGGCCTGACTGCCGGGCTATACTCTCCGAGGATGTGGGGCCGATCAGCATGGCCGACTGTACGATGAACATCGCGACGGCCAGCATTAATATCAGCAGGCCCAGTGCCCGCACCCTCCTCGCTCTGCGCCCGCCCCAGACACCATTAACCGCTGCGTGGGTATCGGCCCTGTGCGCGGCGGTCCGGGGGGCTGCATCCTCCTGACCTTCGGCGTCGGCGGCCGGCACGAGAGGCGCGGGTCTGAACATCAGGAAGCGGGGGGTGGATGTGCGAGCGTCTCCCGTGCCGGTGCTGGCAGGGTCCTGTATGTGCCCTTGGGTGTGCGGGTGCGTGTGGGGTGCGAGCGGCTCATGAAGCTCCTGATCTTCGGGCATCATGCCTACATTTTATTATGGCCTGCGGGTCGTTGTGCATAGGCCATAAGGTTACGGTGCCCGTAGTACCTTTTGGTATCGGTATCCCGCAGATAGAGGGTGGGGTGTGTTGGACGTCAGGACGGCCGCACCATGCACGATACATACCGATCCGGCTCGACCGTTACTTGGAAGCGCAGTAGCCCATCTGGTGTGCGCTCAAGGTCCCCTTCGGGCAGGCTCTGCCCATCAACCTCCACACGGGCTGACGGTCCTGCGTTATTGACCAGCAATCCGGCTCGCACTGCTCCTGTTGTGAGTAGTTCGGACGGGTTGCCCACCTGACGCAGGCCAATACGCAAGACATTCCCCGGCACATCATACTCGGCCAGAGCTACCCCGACACGCCCGCTGTCGTCCAGCACGCGTTGCAGCGACGGCGCATCGAAGGGCATGTGGTCAGGTGGGTCATTGAACAATTTCGTGAAGTCGGCCCCGCCCGGTTCGATCACGCTAGCCAGCGCGTACAGGGCGGTGGAGTGCAGGGTACGGGGCGCGCCTGCGTACAGGTACCGGTTGCCCAGCCAGCCGGCCTCGAACGCCGATGCCGCATATCGCTGCAACATATCGGCCAGCTTCGTGTCACCCATACCGAGCGCCAGCACCAACCCAAAGCCCGTGTTAATCGCCACGTCGCTAATCTCCAACTTCTCGTTGAGCGGTGACGATGCCACGTAAGCGCCCTTTGCACCGGCTCTGGTGACGCGCTTGCGGAACTTCGGGTAGAGCTTGCGCACCAGCGGGCGGTCGAAGGGCAGCAGGAAGGCCAGACCCCACGCATCGGTGAAGTTGAAGGCCACGGGCGCGGCCAGCCCCATGCCCGCCATGTAGGCCACGCCGAACACGCCTCGCCATGCCGGGCCGCGCAGCACAAGCCTGCTCCGGACGGTGCTCAGCCAGCGTTTGTTGGCCTGTCTGTAGTGCGTGCCGTGCAGGGCATCGTGCAAGGTGTTGGAGGCCAGCGCGTAGTTGTTGCAGGGCACGTAGGCCATGCCCTGTTCACAACACACACCGCCAAACGGGTTTTCCAGCATCTGGGCGTGTATGCGGGCGGCCACCTCGCTGTGGGTGTAGGTGTAGCTCACGCCGCTGGCAGGGTCTTGCAGTGTGAAGGGCCGGTCGTAGCGCTGGTCGCCGCTCACCTTTTCGTACAGGCCAAGCATCGTGCTCAGGTGACCTGAATATTGCAGGTTGTCGCGTGTGATGGGGTCGGAAGGCGGGCCGGAGGGCGCGTTCTGATGGGGGCTGACCAGCACTGCCACGTGCCCGGAACCAAGGCCGGAGCCGGAAGGGCGTTCGCCCTGCCGCCAGTACCCCCATACCTCTACGTGCAGCATCTTCTCGATGGCCCCACGCATAGCTTCAACGTAAGGGGTTCGGTATGCGGGCGTGCGCTGGGCCATGGCGGCCAGCGCGTAGGCGGCAAACGCCAGTTGGTAGCGCAGGGCGAAGTTCATCGTCTGGCTCTGAGGCCGATAGAACCCCTCCCACGAACCCAGCGGCTGTGTCAGCACCCCGTGCAGATAGTTCAGGTGGCCGAGGCTTTGCAGGCTCAGTTTACCGTCTTCCACAGCATAATGCTACAATATAGCATGGCGTACGTCAAAGCAGGGGATCATGGCTTGAGCTTGGTGGAGCGCATGCGCAGGGCTTTGCGTCGGGCGGCATTCGAGGCCCTGTACGGCCCGCTCGCATGGGCTTATGATTGGGTGAGCGGCACCTTCTTCCTCGGTCAGTGGCGGCGCTGGCAGAGGGCGGTTCTGCCCTTCCTGCGCGGCAGGCGCGTCCTCGAAGTGGGCATGGGCACCGGCAACTTGCAAATAGACCTGTTGAGGGCAGGCTACGACGCTTTCGGCATAGACTGCTCCATGCCTATGCTCAGGCAGGCCATGGCGAAGTCGGTCGTCGGTCCTCGGTCCTCGGTCGCCCGTGAGCAGGTCGAAGGGGTCGGCAACACCTATCAGGGCTTTGGTGTGCGCGGTGGGCCAACACGGACCGCAAACCCGCAAATCTGGCGCGGGAGTATGGGCAAGATGCGCGTGTGCCGTGCCCGCGCTCAAGCTCTGCCCTTCCCCGATGCGTGCTTCGACTCGGTGGTGAGCACCTTTCCGAGCGACTACATCATCGAGGGGCACACGCTGGCCGAAGTCAGGCGGGTGCTGCGCCATGGCGGGCGGCTGGTGGTGGTGCCCGCGGGCTGGCTCAACCCCGTCGGTGCGCGGGGCAGGCTATTCGAGGCAGTGGCGCGGCTGGTGTACGGGGGTGGGCACAGCACACCTCCCGACCGTCACAGCATCAGGCGGCGTCTGGAGCGCTCGACATGGGTGGGCATGCTCTGCCGGCGTTTGCGCGAGGCGGGCTTCGATACCCATGCTTATCTGGCCTCCAATGAGCAGGGCACTGCATTGGTGGTGGTAGCCGACCTCGATAAATCTCGGTCTCAGGGCTAGGGGCCAAGGTTTCGGGCGGTTATTTCAAACCTCCACCATCAGGAGCAGGCCGGTGTGGCTCTCGAACTCCGGGCCAGTCTCGGACGGCTCGGTGAGCAGGTAGGTACGCTCCTTGAAGTCTACGCGATGGCCGGGGCCGAGCGTCTGTCGGCGGTTCTCCACCATGTACAGGCAGGTGTTGATCAGCACGTGGTACACCTCATCGGCGTGGCTCCGGTCGTGCATATACATGGCTAGATCGGGCAGGTCCATCTGCTCCATGCCGTAGGTGCGCATCAGGTAGCGCTCTTCGTCCAGAGGGAAGGTGACCGCGCCCACCCACAGGGATATGGGCGGGGTTTCGCCGCCCAGTTCGGGCAGGTAGCGGCGCACCAGCTCGGCGGGCAGGGCCAGCGCCGCCCGTTCGTTGAGGATGCCCAGCCCACCATGCAGTACCAGCGCGCCTGCCACCCGGTACAGGGCGGTTAACTCTTCAACGGGGTCGGCGGCATCGCCCGTGTACAGCAAGCGCACAGCCGCCCGGTGGCCGAGCAGGGCCTGCCGCCGGTCGTCGGGCATGGGTGACACGGCCACAGTGCGCTCCAGCACTTCTCTGCGCACGGGTGCGTTCAGAGCCACGGCGACCACTCGGTGCAGGGCGTTCTCGCCGAAGCGCACCAAGCCGCCCGTCACCGGTACGCCTCCCCCGCCCCCCACCGCCCGCGTCCATTCAACGGTGGCGGGGCCGGTGAGCCTGCGGATCGTAGCTTCCACCGCAGGGGATTGGAGGGTGGGCAGCCGGTCGTACAGCACCGTGCACGCCTGCCGGGCGCTCACCCGCTCGGTGCGCGTACTACCGTCGCCCGATGCGGCGCCGGACCTCATGCTTCCACTCCCTTCGACAGGTAGTAAGTGGTCACGAACACCCGATAAGCTTGCGGTAGGTGCTCACACTGCCATTCAACGGTGCGCCCATCAATGCGCCTTGCCCCTGCGAGCATGGCCGCGCCATCGGCGTGCAGGGTCTCTTTGAACGTGATGCGCATGCGCACCGGCGAGTCAAGGCGCAGAGGGGCGGGGCCATTGCCGTCCATAGCACTCTTCACCGCTTCCGCGGCTTGGCGTTCGATGGCTTCGCGGGCTTCCTGCACGCTCATCAATTGGCGGGCGGCCAGCCGTGTGATGCCCTGTTTGACCGCCACGCCCCTCAATTCGGGGCCGATCTGTGCGCGCAGGCCCTGCACGGTGGCCGCATCGCCCGTCACCAACCCCACCGGCACGCCGTAGTGCCCGGCCACCGCCGCGTTGATGGTGCCCTCACTGCAAACGAGGTCGTTCAGGCGCAATTCATATGCGTGGTAAGTGTGGTTGAGCGTGCCGTCGGCAACGCCTGCCGCCGCATGGTAGCCGATGAACAGCGCTACCCCGAAGCTGTCGTCCAGCCCTTCCATCATGAAGCCCGGCTTGAATCGACCGGCCACCAGCCGAGCACGTGGGTGCAGTTCGTCTGGGATGATGTTGCGCATGCGGTAGTGCCCGTCGTTCACCACCACCTCGCCGGCCCCCACCGACAATGCGCCCACCACTGCCGAGTTCACCTCGGCGGTCAGCAGGCGGCAGGCGTGGTGGTAGTGGGCAGAGGCGCTGTCGAAAAGCTGGTCGCGGTCCACTACACCGCACACCCCGTCAAGGTCGCAGGAGATGTACACTTTCATGGGCGTTAGGTCGAGGTCGGGGAGCACGAGCTATGCGCCCGCGCTCCGGCAGGTCATCCCGACACCGCTCCGGCCCCCGGGGTAGGCGGCGGCGGGCTTGCCAGTTGCAGGCCGTATATCTCATCGGCCAGACCCAGCTCTATGCACTCCTCGGCGGTGAGGAAACGGTCCCGGCCTGAATAGATAAACTCCTCCCACCAGCGGGCGTCGTGCTTGCCGGTGCGCTGGGCGAAGAGATTGCTCACGATGCTTTTATAGTGGCGGGAGAGGGTCGCGTAGTCGCTGAATATCTGCTGGTCATCGCCCGACAGGAACCACTGCGGCGAATGCAGCATCAGGGTGGAGAACGAACCCATCAGCCGCTTGTCCCCGGCCTGAAACACTATGGCCCCCATCGAATAGGCGTAACCCGTGACTACTGTGTTGATGGTCACCCTATACAGCGAGCGCATCCGGTAGATCAACTGCATCATCGCCAGCCCCGCGCCTATGGACCCACCACCGGAATTGATGTACACGGTGATGGGCTTGTCGGTATGGTTTTCGCGCTCCACCGACATGGCGACCAGCGCCTGCCCGAAACGCTCGGCAGATTCGTCGGTGATGTCGCCGAGGAAATAGATGCCGTGCGCTTCCAGATAGCGCTGGCGCTCCAGATTTAGTTGTATGAGTTGGTTGAAATCAATCATCAGCCAAACCGATATTCAGGGTACAGGGCGGCCGGTCAAGCGGCGGCCATTTATCATCGGTGATTATTATGGCCTAACCCCACCCTGCACGTCAACCGGGGAAGGGCGTTGGGCGTTTACCCGGATAGGGGGCCTGTCTTGGACTATAATTTATTTGCTATGAGCGCTGAAGAGCGGCGGGGCCTGTGGTACGTGGCCCTCGCGGTGGGCATTCTGTCCACCAGTCCGGTGCTGGTCGTATGGGCCGACCCCATGGATCCATTCACCAAAACGTGGGGTCGTCTGGCTGTGGCTGCGCTGGTGGTCGGTGTAGCCTCGCGGCTGGTGGCCCAGAGCCGGGCGGACGGACAACCCGACAACACTGTGCTCCCCCGCAGTCGCGGCCAGAGCGCCTTGCGATTCATGGCTTACGGGCTGGTGACTGCCCTCCATTTCCTGTTCTACATTGCCTCGCTCAGCTTCACCACCGCGGCCCACGCCCTGTCCATCGTCTATACGGCTCCTGTGTTCGTCACACTGCTCTCCGCCGCTATGCTGAAGGAGCCGGTGCGACCCCGCCAGTGGGTGGGTGTGGGGGTGACGGTGGTCGGCGTGTCCGTGCTGGCGGGGCTGGAGCCTGAGATGAACTGGGCGATGGCCTTCGGCGACCTGCTGGCCCTGCTGTCGGCCATCACATTCGGGCTGTATTCGGTGGCCGGGCGCTATGAGCGTGCCCGCTATCAGCTGCTGGTATACGCATGGCGCGTGTACGGGGCGGCGGCGCTGTGGCTCACCCCTGTTGTCCTGCTCACCGCCCCCACCCTCCCGCCAGAGGCGTGGGGCGCGCGCCAGATCGGCTCGGTGGTAGCTCTGGGCGTGGGGCCGCTAGCGCTGGGCCACACGTTATACAATGCGTCGCTGCGCCGTGTGCACGCTACCTACGTGAACATCATAGCTTCACAGGAAGTCACTGGTGGCATCATCCTGTCGTGGCTACTGCTCCATCAGTCGCCTTCCGTCAACTCGCTGGCCGGTGCCCTGTTGACGTTGGTGGGCATCGGCCTTGTGTTGGTGCAAGGTCCTAATACTTCCCGACCCACGCCCTAACTTTCCGGTGGCCGGAGCGTTTTAAATACGGCGGTGAATAGTAAGCTCGTTCCAATTACGATTATCCAACAGTTCTTGGCACCCTTCCGCGCTTGCTCAGGCTTGCCAGAACTGCGAGCGACCTTTGCATTTGCAGGTTTACGAAGCGCGGGCGGAACGCCCCGATTGTACCTGCGTAATTCTCTCTCCTTTTATAAGGGGAGAGGAGGCAAGCAGGTGGAAGATGCGAGCAATCAGCGACCGGACCGAACGCGTAATTGACGAAGCTTTAACTGTTCGTATATAATTAGTCGTCAGATCATGTGCAACTTCAAGCGAGAATTTGCATATCAAACGTTACACTTTTGCCCGTGATGCGTTACCGGTGATTATGCAGGTGGGAGATGTGGGTGATTACACCGAGTGCAGTTAGCATCGCCAAGCTTTCATCTTCAAGAACGAGGAGCGATTGTGTCAAGGACCAGCAAAACAGACCAAGGTACCACGAAGCGGACAGCAAATACCAGTCAAAGCCTTGCTGCGGAAGAAGAGGCCAATCAGGCCGTACGGAACTTAGATGATACCCCGGCACAAGATCAGAGACGTCACATCCTTATCGCCGATGATGACGCGGCCATCCGCTCGCTGCTAAAGACCGTCCTCATGGAGCATGGGTACACCACCTCGGAGGCCGGCAGTGGAGAGGAGGCACTACAAGGCATCCAGTCGGGTGCCTACGATCTGGTGCTCCTCGATATGCGCTTGCCCGGCATGACCGGCCTTGATGTTCTCAGACAACTGAGAGAGAAACAGGGAGAGGTGCCGGTCATCTTGATGACCGCATACGGCTCGCCCAACATAGCCATTCAGGCTTCATCGCTTGGGGCTTACAGCTATATCACCAAGCCGTTCGAACTAGACGACGTGCTGTTGCAGATCGGGCGATATTTTGAGCGTCTTCAGCTTCGTGAGGAAGTGCGCACTCTGCGCCAGTTGCGCGACCCGTCCGAGAAGATAGTAGGCAACTCGCCCGCCATGCGCGAGGTATACATGCTGGTAGGGCGCTCGGCGGCCACCGAGGCCACGGTGCTCATTACCGGCGAGACCGGCACGGGCAAGGAGTTGGTAGCCCACGTCATACACGTCAATTCTACCTATCGCTACGGCCCTCTGGTCAAGGTAAATTGCGCGGCCTTGCCGGAGACCTTGCTGGAGAGCGAGCTGTTCGGCCACGAGAAAGGGGCCTTCACTTCAGCCCTCACCCAGCGTAAGGGCCGCTTTGAGATGGCCCATAAGGGCTCTATCTTTCTTGACGAGATAGGTGAGATGAGCCTGAGCACCCAGCGCAAACTGCTGCGCGTGCTGCAAGAGCGCGAGTTCGAGCGCGTGGGCGGTTCTATCCCCATTAAAGTGGATTGCCGGGTGATAGCCGCTACTAACAAAGACCTCGAAGCCGAGGTTGAAGCAGGTCGCTTCCGCGAAGACCTGTATTACCGCTTGAACGTCATCCGCATCAACATGCCGCCCCTGCGCGAACGCAAGGACGACATCCCACTGCTCGTAGAGCACTTCCTCGACAAGCACCGCTACAGCCCCGACTCGCCCCCGTCGCGCATATCCGAAGAGGCCATGCAACTGCTCATGAAGCATGACTGGCCGGGCAATGTGCGCGAATTGGAGAACACCGTCCAGCGGGCGGTGGTGTTGGCACAGGGTGGGGTGATCACCAGCCACCACATCGTTATTTCCAACTTCGGTGACCGACAGATCGTAGATGTGGGGCGTCTGGTCAAGGAGGGCGCGCCTCTGGCGGAGATCGTGGGTCAGGTGGAGAAGATGGCCCTCGCTGAAGCCATGCAGCTCGCCAAAGGCGACCGCAGCGAGGCCGCGCGCATTCTGGGGCTTGACCGCCCGGTGCTCTACGAAAAGCTCAAAGAGTACGGTCTGGCTTCATAAAGCGTAATGTGCGATGCGTAGCGCAAACGAAGGGTGGCGCCCGCATTTCGCGCCCGCGTTCAGGTGGGCGTAGGCTTTATAGTTGCACTCTCATAGCTTGCACGCCACATCTGACATCGCCGATGGCCCAACTCTTGCTATTATAGTGGGAAGAAGTTGGTGAAGCCAATGCGCGACTTGGCCACATAATTAGTGCGTTATCAGTGTGACAGCATAATCTGTTGCGAAGTCTTGGCCTATGAGCAAGATATTGATAGTAGATGACGAACCTGCCATCGTAGACCTGCTGGAAGAGCATCTGCGCAGCGAAGGCTATGACACCATACACGCGTATTCCGGGGAGGAAGCCTTGCAGCTTCTGGAGAACAGCACGCCCGATCTGGTGATCCTCGATCTGATGCTGCCCGGCATGGATGGGTACGAAGTGTGCCGGCTCATGCAGCAGGACCCCCGACTGAACCACATCCCCGTGATTATGCTCACGGCTCGCGTAGCTACGCCTAACAAAGTGCTGGGCTACCAGAGGGGGGCCGATGATTACATAGTCAAACCGTTCGACCCGGAAGAATTGAGCGTTCGCGTGCGCGCCCAACTCCACCACCTGTACCACGACGACGTGGCCGAATTAACCGGCTTGCCCGGTCCAAGGGCGATTGAGGAACGGCTCAAAGCGTTGACCGCGGATGGCGCCAGACCATGGGCCATCATATATACCGATATATCTAACTTCACCGCCTACAACGAAGCCTATTCGTTCCAAGAGGGGGACGAGATGATCAAGGTGGCCAGCGCGGCGCTCATGCGGGCTGTGCAAGAGCATGGCAACCCCGGTGACTTCATAGGTCACATGGGAGGGGATAAGTTCGTAGTCATTTCTACCCCTGATCGCGTGGGGGCTATTACCTCTGCCGCCCAGAAGGCCTTCGTTGAGAATACGCAGGACTTCTACTCACCCATGGACCGGCAGCAGGGTTACTTTGTCACCATCAATCATCAGGGGCAGATCACCCACACCGAGTTGTGCAAGCTCGACTTTGACGTGGTTAGCAGTGAGGAGCAGGGGTAAACGGGCCGGGATCAACCTGCCTCCGCCAGCCCCAACGCCAGCCCCAGTTCCAGTTGCCTGACCTCCTCGGCCTCCAGAATGCTTTGCAGGCTACGCAGCGCCCGGTACTGCAAAGCTCTAATGGCCCCTTCCTTCTTGTGCATCATGCGGGCTATCTCCGCGTTATCAAATCCCTCAATGAACTTGAGGGCGATCACCTGCCTCTGTTCGGGGGTGAGTTGAGAGAGCGCTTGCCTTAATTCGGCGGCATCGAGCGTCTGGCGCAGCATATTGTCTACCTGTATGGCCTCACCGGCTGTCATGACCATATCATTGAGAGGCATAGTGTCTCTGCGGGTGCGGTAATGGTCTACCACCAGATTGTGAGCCAGCCTGTACAACCACGATGAGAAGGGGTGACCACACCACGCATAGCGTCCTATGGCCTCCCATGCTTTCAAAAACACCTGCTCGCACAGGTCTTCGGCGTCCAGTGGGTTGCCCACTTTGTAATACAGATACTTGTAGATCTTGTCCACATAGGCATTGTACAGTTCGGCAAACGCCTCCTGATCGTACTGAGAAGCACGTTGAGCCAGTTCAGCCTCATTTGGTAGCATTGAAGCGCCTCCTGTCTTGCGATGCACCATTGCATCCTTACATACTGGCCGTGTAATGCAAGATATATGCCAGCCTGTTGGCTCCCGTCCTCAAATAGGGCCATCAAACAGAGACGAGGAGCAGGTGGGCGTGAAGGCCGGGCGCTTAGCCCGGCCGGTTTGCCAATAATGGGGGTTGACAGGGGCTTAGCACTTAGATCAGTCCCCTGCCCGGCGGGTACCCTGTGGGTGCGGAGTAGGGGTACAGGGGTATAAATGTCCCCCGGCTCTTTACTTTTTCCCGTATTGGTGGGGCTTGACCCCCGATGCTTGGTGGCACCGGCCAAGCCCCGGTCGTCTTGCGCGCGGTTTGGATCGTGAGTATAATGGGCATGCTACTGCTTTAAATGCATCGCCCGGAATGCGATCTTTTCCATTACCAACGGCTCCGACACACCGGCTGATAGCCCGGGAACACCAAACGTATCGCTGCGTCAGGGGGAAGCGAACATGGACCAAGAGATGCAACTGCAGCCGGTCCAAGAACAAACCATGACCGTGAAGGTGTCTCCCACCCTTATAATGGTCAACCAGCTTCTTGCCCTGTCCTCCCTCGAACTCCAGCGAATAGTACACCTCGAGCTCGAGGACAACCCCGCTCTGGAAAGCGACGACACCATCACTTGCACCTCCTGCGGTGCGGGCACCACCGGGCGTTTCTGCCCTGTGTGCCTTCAGGCAGTGACGCCCTCTGTCGTGGACCAAGGCCCTCATGCCCCGGCCGGTGCCGAGTCCAACGGCGCGCCCGCCGAAGACGAGTTCGACTTGGGCTTTGAAGCCTTTTACTCGCGAGCCAATGCCGCCGCACCCGATGATGAGGATTTCGACCCGCTCACCCTCGTGGCTACCGAGTCCAACGTCTACGAACAACTGCTTACTGATCTGGTGGTGTCGCTGCCCGAAGAGGACCACCCCATAGCCGAATATCTGATGGGCAACCTCGACGAGCAGGGCTTCCTCAGTTGCTCGCCGGAGACCGCCGCCAGAGAGCTTGAGGTGCCGCTTGAGCGGGTGGAGCGCGTGCTGAAGGTGTTGCAACGCATAGGTCCGGCGGGTGTAGGGGCGCGCGACTTACGGGAATGCCTGCTGATCCAACTCGAAGAGATGCGTGAGCGTGGTCACCCGGAGATACCACCTTGTGTGGAGCAGATCATCAGGGATCATCTGACCGAGCTGGGAGAGCATAAATACACAATTATAGCGCAGGCGCTGGGCGTGAGCTACAATGCGGTGGTCGAAGCGCGGGACTTCATCAAACACCACATGCAGCCGCGCCCCCTGCAGGAACCCCCATATGGGCGGAACTGGCGTTCACCGTCGCTCACTAAATACGTCATCCCGGACGTGATAATCCATATGCGCGACGGCAGGCTGGAAGCCGAAGTGGTGGAAACATATCGCTTCAACCTGCGCATCAACCCGGTGTATCAGCGCTTGGCCTCTGAGAACGGGCACAACGGCCTATCCGAGGTGGACCGCGAGCACATACGCCGTTACGTCAACCGCTCCAAACTGTTCATACACAACATCAACCAGCGCCGTGAGACCATCCGCCGCATCACCGAGTGCCTGATTGTCCTGCAAGAAGATTTCATCAAATATGGGGTGCGCTATCTCAAGCCGCTGACGCGCGCGCAGGTGGCCCAGTATCTGGGCATACACGAGAGCACAGTGAGCCGCGCCACGGCCAACAAGTACGTTATGCTCCCCAACAAGCAGGTCATTCCCTTCAGCGACTTCTTCACCGCCTCGCTATCGGCCAAGGATGCCATCAAGGAGATAATCACCGCCGAAGGGCGGCCACTAACCGACAAGGAGATAGTGGACCGCCTGCGAGCACAGGGTATCCGCGTGGCCCGGCGCACCGTTACCAAATACCGCAACCAACTGGGTATCCTACCGTCCACCTTCCGCTAGCGCCATTTCGCGGTGTGGCAGTGCATATTGCGTCAAGGGAAGGGGGTGAAGTCCTCTGCCCCCAGACAGGAAGCTCAGGTGGTGAGGAGACCCAACTGCGGGCGTGCGGCCCGCGCTCCGAAAACCGCCGCTGTTGTCTACCAATTCTCCATGGAGAAGCCATAAATTATGGGGAAGAATCAGGAACTGGGGACACCCCGCGCCCCCGGACAGGGGCTGATCTAAGCCCCCGTCAACCCACTATTATTGGTGGAACCAACCCATAGCCGGCGTGCAATGGGTCTTCCCCTCATATGGTATAATACTAAATCGGTTTGGTGTGCCCGTCTCATCTGTAACGATGTGCCGCCCCAAACGTTGTATAATTGGACAGAACTGTGGCTTGGCCTTGCAACGTAGCGCAGGACAAGCACAAGGCCCGCACCCACAGCAGCGCTATGCTTTTGTTGTCCGGTTGGATCAGCCTCGCACCCTTACGCGCTCGATGGTGAGCACCCCCTTGCAGCGTCGCAATGGCATAACACGCGAATCGTGGCCGGGTCGTGACGTGCCGCTGAATGTCTTCAGGCGCTATTTTGCCAAATTAGCCGGCACGGCGATTGACATCGCCTGTGCAGGCTGGTAAACTGTTGTATTAGTTACTTTTCTCACAGAATAACCAAGGGAGACGATGACACGCATCCTAGATACCATCAACGGCCCCTCGGACGTGCACAAGCTCTCTATAGAAGAGCTTGAGCAACTTGCCCGCGAGGTGCGCGAAGAGATAATCAGCACCATCAACACCATAGGTGGGCACTATGCGTCTAATCTGGGCACGGTGGAACTGGCTGTTGCCCTGCACAAGACCTTCAACTCACCGTGGGACAAGCTAGTATGGGACACCGGCCATCAAGCCTATCCCCACAAACTGCTCACAGGCCGGCGCGACCGCTTCCACACCATCCGCCAGTACGGGGGCTTGAGCGGCTTTCTGGCGCGGGAAGAGAGCGTGCATGATATGTTCGGGGCTGGGCACGCCTCCACCTCCATTTCGGCGGCATACGGCATGGCCGTGGCACGCGACCTGAAGGGCGAGAACTACCACGTGGTAGCCATCATCGGCGACGGGGCGCTCACCGGCGGCATGGCCTACGAAGCGCTGAACAATGCCGGCCACTCGAACCGCCGCTTCATCGTCATCCTCAACGACAACGAGATGTCCATCGCCCCCAACGTGGGCGCTATCTCCAAATACCTGTACAACGTGCGCACCGACCCACGTTACCACCGCACCAAAGAGATGGTGGAGAAGGCGCTGGCGCACGTGCCCTTCGGCGAGAAGATACTGGACCTCGCCAAACACGCCAAAGACTCGCTCAAAGAGTTCATGGTGCCTACTATGATCTGGGAAGAGCTGGGCTTTGTGTATCTGGGTCCGGTGGACGGGCACAACATCCGCCAGTTGCTCGATGTGCTTGAGGCGGCCAAGCAATCGGACCGGCCCGTGTTCATCCACGCCATCACCGTTAAAGGCAAGGGGCACGACGTAGCCGAAGAGGACTCGGTCAAGTGGCATGCGGTGGCCCCGCCCGCCAAACCGGGCGCGCCCAAACCCACCGCACCCAAGTATCAGGACGTGTTCGCCCAGACCCTCATCAAGATAGCCGCGGAGGATAAGCGCGTGGTAGCCATCACCGCCGCCATGCCCGACGGCACCTCACTCAACAAGTTCGCGGCGGTGTTCCCCGACCGCTGCTTCGACGTGGGCATAGCCGAACAGCACGCTGTGACCTTCGCGGCGGGGCTGGCGTGCGAGGGCATCAAGCCAGTGTGCGCCATTTATTCAACCTTCTTGCAGAGGGCCTACGACCAGATAATCCACGACGTGTGCATCCAGAACCTGCCGGTGGTGTTTGCCATGGACCGCGCGGGCATCGTGGGCGACGACGGGCGCACGCATCAGGGCGCGTTCGATATATCCTACCTGCGCCCCATACCCAACATGGTGCTGATGGCGCCCAAAGATGAGAACGAGCTTCAACACATGCTGTATACAGCCATCAAGCACGACGGCCCCATCGCTGTGCGTTACCCGCGCGGCAATGGCTTCGGAGTGCCATTGGACGAGGAACTGCACACTATCCCCATCGGCAAGGCCGAAGTATTGCGCACCGGGCGCGACATCGCCATCATCGCCTATGGCAACCCGGTGAACGCCGCGCTGGCTGCTGCCGACATATTGTCCGAACAGGGCATCGAGGCCGCGGTGGTCAATGCCCGCTTCGCCAAACCCATTGATGGAGAGTTGCTGGCCGATCTGGCTCGTAACTTCAACAAGATGCTCACGGTAGAGGAAGGCTCCATACCCGGCGGTTTCGGGGATGCTGTGCTAGAGTTCTTCCACTCACACCACGAATTGCCTGAGCCTAAGATCCACTGCATAGGCCTGCCCGACGAGTTCATCGAGCACGGCCCGCAGGCGCTGTGGCGCGACCGGTTCAACCTGTCCGCCGAGGGCATCGTGCGGGTGGTCAAAGAGCAGTTCTGCGAGCTGTTCGAGACAGCTAAGATGCCGCGCAAGATAGCGGCTGTCGTGAAAGAGTAAATCCCAATATGCCGGTGTGATGCGCAGGGCAGGAGACCACCGAGACGCATGGGGATGCTAAGGGTCTCCTGCCTGCATATTGGAATATCTCGCACCGGCACTGCCCATATGCACCATCACTCCGGTAACCGCATGCTCCATATCGGCGCGGGCAGGCGCAAGCTGAAGGGGGCCGTTACCCTCGACATCAACCCCCGGCTCAACCCCGATGTGGTGTGGGACCTCAACGCCTTCCCTTACCCCTTCCCCGACAATTCTTTCGACCTGATAGTGTGTGAACACATCCTTGAGCATCTGCAAGACGTGATCCGGGTCATGGAGGAGCTGCATCGCATCGCCGTGCCGGGCGGGCGGGTGTGGATACGGGTGCCGCACTTCAGCAGTCTCAATTTCCACACCGACCCCACCCACGTGCATGCTTTCTCGTCGCGCAGTTTCGATTATCTGTGCGAGGGCACCGAACTGGCACAATATGACTATTCAACGGTGCGCTTCCGCAAGCTGGCGGCCCGCATGACCATGCGCCCGCTCACCCCGCTCAACCGCCTGCTGATGCGTCTGATCAACCGCTACCTCTTGTTTTATGAGGAGCATCTGGCTTATATTATCCCCGGACAGGAACTGCTGTTCGTGCTGGAAGTGGTGAAACACAGGGACAGCTAAGGCAGGGCGACAACTGCCGGGCACAGCACACAGGACAGGACACAGGGTTGTGATAACATATTGCGGGCAGGGATGAGCACAGAAGACCGCAAAAGCGAACACATACGTATCTGCCTCGAAGAGGACGTGAGCGGGCGAGGCATCACCGCGGGCTTCGAGCGGTACCGATTCGTGCATCAGGCCCTGCCTGAGATCAACCTGAGCGATGTAGACACCTCCACGCAGTTGTGGGGGCGCACTCTAAAACTGCCCTTGCTCATCTCCTCCATGACGGGGGGCGCGCCGCGTGCACAGCAGATAAACCGCACGCTGGCGATGGCCGCGCAGGAGCTTGGGTTGGCCATGGGCCTCGGCTCGCAGAGGGCCGCGCTAGAGCGGGCCGAGCTGGCCCCTACCTATCAGGTGCGCTCGTTGGCCCCTGATGTGCTGCTGTTCGCCAACGTAGGCGCGGTGCAACTCAACTACTCGTATGGCGTGGACGAGTGCCGACGAGCAGTGGACATGATCGAGGCGGATGCGCTGGTGCTGCATCTGAATGCCCTGCAGGAGGCGGTACAGCCCGAAGGCAACACCAACTTTGCGGGGCTGGCCGACAGGATAGCCGAGGTATGCAGCAGGATGGGCGTGCCGGTGATAGCCAAAGAAGTGGGCTGGGGCATCTCACCCGATGCGGCGCGGATGCTGTGGGACGCGGGTGTGGCGGCCATAGATGTGGCAGGGGCGGGCGGCACGTCGTGGACTCAGGTGGAATTGCACCGCATCCCCACCGAGCGGGGCCGGCTGGTGGCCGAAGCCTTTGCTGATTGGGGCATACCTACAGCCCAGTGCCTGCGTCTGCTCAGCCAGAGCAAAATCCCCGACGGCAGGAAGCTGTTCGCCAGCGGCGGCGTGCGCAACGGCATAGACGCGGCCAAGGCCATCGCGCTGGGCGCCGATCTGGTGGGCATGGCCCGCCCCTTCCTCAAGGCGGCTAATATCTCGGTCGAGGCGGTGATAGAGCTGGGCAGTGTGATACGCGACCAGCTCAGAATAGCCATGTTCGCCATCGGCGCCGCTAACCTGAACGCCCTCCGGGGCACACCGCATCTGGTGGAGGTGCAAGATGGCTGAGGACGGGACAGCCGGGGGTAGTGCCGGTGCCGGCAACTATAACGACAAGCCGCAGGGGACCAGAATAGGCTGGCACCTGCTGTCAACCACCTACCCCTTCGTCACACAGTGGCTGAGGCTCCGTCAGGACCGCGTGCTCCTCGAAGGTAAGGGTGAGATAGATTTCACCTATCACGACCACCCGGGCACGGTGGTGGTAGTGCCTGTGACGTGGGACGATCAGGTGGTGCTCATCCGTCAGTACCGCTACACGGTGGACGAATGGACCGTAGAGGTGCCCGCGGGCGGCCTGCACGACGCGCAGGGCATGGCTCTGGAAGCGGTGGCGCACAAAGAATTGCGCGAAGAAATTGGGGCCACCTGCCAGCAGATGCGCTATGTGAACTTCTTCTATTCATGCGTGGGTCAGAGCAACCAGAGGTGTCACGTGTTTCTGGCTACTGGCGTGGAATTGACCGACCAGCAGACCGCGGAGGACACCGAGAGCATCGAGCTTGTGCCCACGCCGGTGGGCGAGGCCCTGCATATGGCACGCACCGGCCAGATCAAAGACGGGATCAGCGCGCTGGCCTTGCTGATGTGCTTTGACCTGTTGAAGGCCGATGGCTACATCTGAACTTCCCCTGCTGGTGGAGGGCGCGCGGCGGCTGGGGTTCTCTCTGTCCTCTGACCAGCTCGACCGGTTTCGGCGCTACTACGAACTGCTGGTGGACTGGAACACCCGCATCAACCTGACTGCCATCACCGATTACGAGGGCGTGCAGGTGCGCCATTTTGTGGATAGCCTGACCGTGGGCGCGGCCCTGCTGGACGAGATGGGGCAGGGTGATGGGCAGGGGCATGGGCCGCCGGCGGGCTTCCGGCTGATGGATGTGGGCACGGGCGCGGGGTTCCCCGGCGTGCCTCTCAAAATCGTGTGGCCGCAGATACATCTTGTGCTCAACGACTCCATCGCCAAGAAGACCGCTTTCCTGAGGGCGCTGGTCGAGGAGTTGGGTCTAAAGCAGGTGGAGGTGGTCACGGCGCGCGCCGAAGAGCTGGGGCAGAACCGGGCGCACCGCGAGCGCTACGACGCGGCCACAGCGCGCGCTGTGGCCCCACTGCCGGTGCTGTGCGAATACTGCCTGCCGCTGGTCAGGGTGGGTGGGTGGATGCTGGCCCCCAAGAAGGGGGACATAGCCGGGGAACTGGCGCAGGCAAGCCGCGCTTCCCCCATCCTCGGCGGCGGACCGCCCACCCTGCACCCCTTCACCCTGCCGGGCGAAGCCGAAGAGCGTTATGTGGTGGTCATTGGCAAGCTCAAGCCTACGCCGCCGGGCTATCCGAGGAGAGTAGGCCTGCCAAAGGCCAGACCACTGGGCGGCGCGGGGGCGGGGCAAAGCCAACGGTAAGGGTTGAG
Organism: Chloroflexia bacterium; assembly: GCA_034437815.1. GTDB lineage: Bacteria > Chloroflexota > Chloroflexia > QHBQ01 > JADMIH01 > JADMIH01. The sequence continues at coordinate 32,337 of DAOTTC010000056.1, forward strand.
GACCGAGCACACCCCGTGAAAATCCTGATCCTGTTATATAATAATCTAAGCGGCCAGCCGCAAAACTCTGTCAGAAAGGATGATATGTCATGCCTGTACCTGACTTCGATTTTTCGCACTACTTCCGGTACGATGAAATCCGCGGATTCCTCGATACCATGGCCCGCGACTACCCTCAACTCATCTCCATCTCCTCAATCGGCAAGTCCTACGAGGGGCGCGACATCCTGCTGGCTACGCTCACCAACAAAGGCACCGGCACGGACATCGAGAAGCCTGCCTACTGGATTGACGCCAACATCCACGCGGGCGAGGTCACCGGCTCGGCGGTGGCCCTGTACACCATCGCCTATTACATATACAACTACGGCAAAGACGAGCGCGTCACCCGCCTGCTGGACAACTATACGATGTACATATTGCCCCGGCTGGCAGTGGACGGGGCGGAGATGTACCTGACCACGCCCCATTTTCTGCGCTCATCCACCCGCCGTTACCCTTACACCGAGGACCGCGAGGGCCTGTACCCGGACGACGTGGACGGCGACGGCAAAATCCTGCAAATGCGCATTCAGGACCCCGACGGCTCGTGGAAAGCCTCGGAGAAGGACCCCCGCGTGATGATCAAGCGCGGGCCTGACGAGTTCGGCGGCACTTACTACCACCTGATCACCGAGGGCATCATCAACAACTGGGACGGCTTCGAATTGAAGCTGGCCCCGCCCCGCTACGGGCTGGACCTCAACCGCAACTATCCTTACGACTGGGCACCCGAAGGCCAACAGCGCGGCGCAGGCGATTATCCCTTCTCCGAGCCGGAAACCCGCGCCGAGGCCGAGTTCTGGGCCGCCCACCGCAACATCAACGGCTTTCTCACCTACCACACCTACGCAGGCGTGCTCCTGCGCCCCTACTCCACCCACCCCGACGACCACTTCAACACCCACGACCTTGAAGTGTACAGGCTGATAGGCAGGCGGGGCACCGAAATCACAGGCTATCCGTGCGTGTCGGTGTTCCACAACTTCGCCTACGACCCCAAAGAGCCGATGCACGGAGCGATGGACGATTACGCCTATGACTTCTTCGGCTGGTTCGGCTTCACC
>DAOTTC010000057.1:0-93899 GCA_034437815.1 Chloroflexia bacterium
GTTCGTGGAGATGCACGCCAACTCCGAACTGATGGGCGTCCTGCCTGAGCGCGAGTGGATCATGAAGGCCCCCAGCCTCAGGCGCAAGCTGGCCCTCACCGCCAAGATACAAGACGAAGCCGGTCACGCCCAACTGCTGTACCGCGTGGCCGAGGACCTCGGCAAGAGCCGCGAGCAGATGCTTCAGGACCTGCTCGACGGCAAGACCAAGTTCCACAATGTGTTCCACTACCCCACGCGCACGTGGGCCGACGTGGCGATCATCGCGTGGCTGGTGGACGCCGCCGCCATCCAGTCGCAGAAGGCCCTGCTGGACTCTTCATATGCGCCATACGCCCGCACCATGCAGAAGATCTGTTGGGAAGAGAGCTTCCACATCAAGCACGGCTACGACATGATAGTCACCATGATGAACGGCACCCGCCAGCAGAAAGAGATGGTGCAGGAGGCGCTGGACCGGTGGTGGTGGCCGCTGGTAATGTTCCACGGGCCGCCCACCGACCCCGCAAAAGACCGCGACCTATACTGGCGCATCAAGGCCAAACCCAACTACGTGCTGCGACAGGAGTTCTTCTCCAAGTACATACCCAAGATATTGGAGCTGGGCCTTACCATCCCCGACCCCGGCCTGCACTACGACACCGAAGCTAACGAGTGGCGCTACACCGAGCCGGATTGGAACGAGTTGAGGATGGTGGTCACCGGCCACGGCCCCAAGAGTCAGGAGCGCTTGCAGTTCCGCCGCCTGAACTACGAGCAGACGCAGTGGGTGCGCGATGTGGTGCTGGGCCGTCAGGTGTACGCCGCGTAGCGTAATACTGCCCGCAACGCCGGATGGGCAGCGCTTGCAAGCTCAGACCACCGGCCCGGACCGGTGTTGCGGGGTTCCCAAGTTGCATCGTTGGGTTGGTGAGTGAAGGTGACTACGTCAACACACGATATGGCCCCTACAGACCAAACTACAGCCGAGCCGGAAGTCGAGGCACGCACACCCCACTTCGGGGGCAGTCCACGCGGGCACGTGTTCGAGGTATTCCGTCAGGAGCGCGAGGGCAAGCCGTTCGAGCACGGGGGTAGCGTGGTAGCCCCCGACGCGAAGATGGCCCTGCTGTACGCCCGCGAATTCTACGGCAGGCGCAACGAAAGCCACCGTATCTGGGTGGTGCCCCGCGATGCTATCCTTGAGATCAGCGACCCCGACATCCTGCACCCGCCCGCCGTGGACCGCTCGTACCGCGTGGTGCAGGGCTATTCGGTGCGCGACACCCTGCGCGCCACCAGAAGCGCAGTGGTCGGCAGCCAGCAACCCGACTGACCGCATATGCTAGAGTCTCTTACAGGCAAACCCCTACACACCCTGTTGCTCGCCCTCGCGGACGACGAATTCATCTACGGGTACCGCAACTCGGAGTGGACCGGCATCGCGCCCATGCTGGAGGAAGACGTGGCCTTCTCCTCGATGTCGCAGGACGAGATAGGCCACGCCCGCATCCTGTATGAGATGCTGTCCGCAGAGACAGGCATACCCGTGGACAAAATAGCCTATGGGCGCCGGCCGCACGAATACCTGTCGTGCAGGCTCATGGACGCCCGCCGGCTGGACTGGGCGCACGCCATCGCCCGCCAGTTCCTCTATGACACGGCAGACCAAGTGCGGCTGGAAGCGTTATCGCGCAGTGCGTACAGGCCACTGGCCGATGCGGTGCAAAAGATAATCCGCGAGGAGAAGTACCATCTGATGCATGGAGATATGTGGCTCACCCGTCTTGCCATCCTCAACCCCGTGTCCAGAGACAGGCTGGTGGCCGCCCTCGACGAGGTGTGGCCCTACGCGCCGGGGGTGTTCGAGCCACTGCCGGGCGAGGAGCAGTTGGTGGCCGATGGCGTACTGCCCATGGCACACAAAGATATGCAGGCCCTGTGGCTGGCCCAGATCGCCCCTTACTTTTACAATCTGGGCCTGCCCTTCCCCGCACACAAAGACGACCATACCGGCCTTTATACGCCGGACTTCCAGCCGGTGTACGGGGGCAGGCAGGGCCAGCACGACGAAGAGTTCGCCCGCCTGTGGGAAGAGATGACCGAGGTGTACAGGCTGGACCCTGAGGCGGTGTGGTAGGAATTGTCTGTGCTCCTGTGGAGAGTGAGGCAGAAGCATGCTGCGCAACAACCGCGACCGCTACAAGGAGGAGAAAATGAAAGCCAGAGTCACCGAGAAGGGGGTGCTCATCCCCAAGCGTATGCTGGAGGGTGTCGAGGAAGTAGAGATTCGTAAGGAGGACGGCCTTATCCTTATCTTGCCAGTTACTGAACACGACCCGGTGTTCAATATAGGCAAGCACCCCATTGAAGATGATATTACCGACGCTTCAGTGAATCATGACCGTTATATCTACGGCGGTGAATAAGGCGCTACTGGATACCAGCTATTTGCTGGCTCTTGAGCTTGCACGGGATCAACATCACAAGCAGGCGATAAGGCATTGGCAGAGAATAGCCGGATCAAAAATACAACTGGTTGTTACTTCATTTATATTCGCAGAGGTGGTGACCTTCTTGAACAATAGGGGCCACCACCAAAAAGCGGTTGAATTGGGCAACAATCTCTTACATGCAGTCTCCGTTCAGTTCATTCACGTAGATGCGGCTCTGCTTTTCGAAGGCTGGTCATACTTTCAACGGCATGCAGACAAGGATTATTCATTGACCGACTGTATTTCCTTCGTCCTGATGAAGAACAGCGGCATCAAAACTGCGTTCACGTTTGACAGGCATTTCGTTCAAGCCGGGTTCCAGATAGAACCAGAACCATGAGATAAGAGACAGATGGGAAGAGATGACCGAAGTGTACAGGCTGGACCCTGAGGCGGTGTGGTAGGTGCAGTCGTATCGCGACAGATTTGCACAATACAGGCCCGTTCACCGAGACGCAGAGGCAGAGGCACGGGCAGAGGATGAGGAACGCCAATCTGTGACAGGGGAGAGCGCGGCCCACCTCGGCCTGTCCGTGGCGGTGCTTTCTTTACTGGCAGTGTTGCTGAGCACGTTCGTGTTCAGCCTGAACACCCTTGTCTGCGGCATAGGGTGGGCCATATTGTTGCCGCTATGGCTTATCGGCTTCGCTTCCGGGGCCATCGGCCTGATGGACGCGCCAACCGGCAAAGTGAGAGGCATGTCAGTCGCCGCGCTGCTTCTGCTCGGCGTGAATGCCATCATCATGTGTGCGTTCATCTATCGGACCCTCGACCCTGAGGGTTGAGACAGACCAAGCAAACCAAGCATCAATTGCCGGGCCGGCCCATACACAGGTTTGAAGACATGAGATGAGAAGGGACCTTACTCTATGAACAAGGCGAAGCAACCGGCCATAACAGAACAGGCAGTGCGAGATGCCCTGCAAGAGGTAACAGACCCGGAGATCCCCAACCTGTCTATTGTGGACCTAGGCATCGTGCACAGCGTGGTAGTAGACGATAATGCCATCCGGGTGGAGTTGATGCCCACCTTCGTGGGCTGTCCAGCGCTGGAGGCCATCAAAGAGAGCGTGCAAGAGCGGCTGGCGCGGCTCGCGCCCGGCCATGCGATAGAGGTGAGCTTCACCTTCGAAGAGCCATGGACCACCGACCGCATCAGCGACAAGGGCAAGCAGGTGCTCAAAAGCTCAGGCTTTGCGCCCCCCGCCCCCACCCGCCATGTGCCCGCACACCCCGGCCCCTTGCCGCGCGCCGGGCAGGCATTGATCCAGCTATTGCCGGTGGCCGAATGCCCGTACTGCGGCTCACGCAAGACGGTGCTTGAGAACCCATTCGGCCCCACCCTGTGCAGGGCTATCTATTACTGCCGCGATTGCCGTCAGCCGTTCGAGCAATTCAAGCAGGTGTGACCGGAGGGGCGGACCGCAAAAGGCGGAAGTAAAGAGCCCTGTCAGGGACACTTATACCCCGTGCCCCTGACAGGGGGCTAATACCAATTCTCCATAGAAAGGCTATGATTGGGAGAGGTGGAACCCCGGCCCATTCGTGCCTTGACTGAGCACTGGCCAGTGCCTATAATTTGTATCGAGCATATCTTTTGGCCGCGTAGCTTGAGGAGCAACATGCTGGAGTTTTTGACCTCACCGTATCTCCTGCTGTTCGCACGTCTATGTGTGGGCGGGGTGTTTCTGGCATCGGCAACCGGCAAGCTGCTGGATAAAGAGGGCACCGCGGCGGGCATGAGCCGCTATACCTTCCTGCCAGCAGGTTCAGGCAGGGTTATAGCGAGTGTTTTGCCATGGGTCGAAATGGCCGTGGGTGTGCTGTTGGTGTTCGGCTTGTTCACCATCGCGGCGGCCACGGCGGCCATTGCGCTGTTCGTCGTGTTCACAGGTTTCATTGTATACGACCTGACTCAGGGCAAGAACCAATCGTGCCATTGCTTTGGCCGGCTGTCCGAAGAAAGGTTGACGCCCATGGCAGTGGTGCGCAACATCACGCTGATGCTCCTTGCGGCGCTGGTGGCCCTGTACTTCGATGGTTGGCTGGCGCTCGACACGGCGCTGGGCCTGCACACAACCGGGCGCACCGTACCCAACGCGGTGGACGCTGTGCCCATCGTGTTGCTGGCCGCGGCGACGGTGGGGGCGATTGTGCTGGGCGGACAGGCCGTGTCGGTGGTACGCACTACGTTGCGGGCCATGGGCTTTCGGTAAAAACACAACAGGAGGAACGATGGCGGATACCTATTCACAACCGGCGGAACGCCCTGCGACCGCTCGAGCCATCAGACTGTGGGTGCTGGGCCTGCTGGCAACCGCGGGCCTGATGCTCTTTGCGGGTTTGCTGCTCGCCAAGCTGGTGGAAGGTCCGGCCCGACCGTGGGCGGGGCTTGGTCTGTTGATGGGGGCAGGGTTGGCCGCTATAGTGGGGGTGTCCAAGACCTCCTCGGCCTGAGGGCTGAACATGATCTTCGTGATCGTGCCCCTCGGGAAGGAGGCAAGGGACATCGCACACTGGGTAATCCGCGTGGTCATGTACACGGCGGCCTCCACTGTGGGGGCGGCCCTGTTGGCTATGGTGCTCGGCATGGTGGGCGCGGGCCTGCACGCCATGCTACCCGCGATCGGATACCAATGGGCAACCGCCCTGCTGGGGTTGTCAGCGCTCGTATATGCCCTGCACGAGTTGAATATCATTCACCTGCCCGCACCTCAGGTGGGGTGGCAGGTGCCCAAATCGTGGCAACGGTCCAGCCGTCTGCTGGGCAACACCCTGTACGGGTTTGTGCTGGGCATGGGCATCTTCACTTTCATACCGTTTGCCAGCTTCTACCTGTTGCTCATGTGGGAGGTGACGGCGGGGGCCGTGGACCTGCGCGCCGCCGCCATGCTGGGCGCCATCTACGGGGCCTTTAGGGGCTTGCCCGCCGTGCTGGGCGGTATTTCGATGTTGCGTGGTGTGTATCCGCTGCCGGTGAGCAATTGGCTGCTCGCGCATCTGGGTTGGTGGCACGCCATCAACGGCCTCGCTCTCTTGCTGGTCGGGGGCTTTCTGCTCGGTTCCTTCGTGGTGTGATAACAAACCTCTGTGGGTGGGGCTTTCGCCCGGTGCAGGGACGACCACAAAACACAGGGTCTGCCCCTACACCGGCGCTATGCTCGTATCTCGGGCGATGTGAAGGCGTTATCCTATCCTGCCAATGCCCGCCCTATTCCCGTGAAGACGCGTTCAGTGCGGCGTCGTCCTCTTCTATCCGCAGGCGACTGCGCTCTTGATACCGGCGCAGGCGGTCGGCGAGGGCTTCGTCGGCGAGGGCCAGCATCTTGGCAGCCGCGATGGCAGCGGCCTCCGGCTCAAGCACTACCACCACCCCTAACCCCGAGGGCATACGTAGAGAGGACAATATATCCATGCCCCCGAAGCGCTCAGAGTAAGGGGGGCATGCTATGACCGGGGCCACAACGTTAGCATCCACCACCCCCGACAGGGCGTTGGAGCGCCCGGCTACGGTAATGTACACTCGCCTGCGCACGTGTGCCTCGTATTCGGCCAGCATATCGAGTAAGTAACGGGTGGCCTTGTGAGCCGAGGCGATGCGAATCTCATGCGGCACGCCGAATTCGTCCAGCACTTTAGTGATAGCCCTCGCATGCTCTAGATCAGCTCTGGACCCCAGAATGACCGGCACCAACATATCAGGCATTCAGCTTTTCTCCTTTCTCCTTTCTTGTGCTAACAGTAATGCTCCACGGAGCTCTAAAGCGCCCCATCGGCGGTGTGAGCACGTGCTGTCTGCATAAAGCGCTGGGCCTCTTCTAGCTCATGCGGACCGATCAGCCCTGCGCCGAGCAGTATGTCCAGCACTTCCTGCATAGTGATGACAGCATGACATCGCAACCCGTGTTGAGCCATCACTTCCGGCCCACCCTGACCCCGGTCCACCACCACCAGAATGTCCTTCACCTGAAGACCGGCATCCCGCAGGTGGCCCAGCACCTCCAGTTTGCTGGCTCCATCGGACACCACGTCGTCAACCAGCAGGGCTGTGGCCCCCTCTTTCCACACACCTTCTACCATGCGGCGGGTGCCGTGGGCCTTGGCCGCCGACCGCACATAGCCCGCGGGTATACCGGTGTGCTGAGACAGCGCCACCGCCAGCGGTATGCCCGCCTCGGCTATGCCGATCAGTATGTCGGGGGCAAGTCCCGCCCGGCGCAGGGTCTGCGACATCAGGCCCGCAACCTCTTGCATCAGCGATGGGTAGGATGCCAGTATGCGTAGGTTGTTGTAATAAGGCGACACCAACCCGGATTTCAAGGTCACCGGCTCGAACCTGATAGCCCCGATGCGAAACATCTCCAGCACCACCCGATGAAGGGGTGAGAGTGTGGGCCGGGGGCCGGGGGCTGAGGCCCGGCGGTCGAGGACCGAGGACCGGCATGCCTGCATGCGGTCACGCCAGTTGCGGGCAGCAGCGCCCGGGTCAGCGGCTTCCATGATGGCCCGCGACACGTTGATGAGCAGGCCGCCACCCTGCGCGTCCAACCCGGCGGCTATGGCGGCCTCCACATCCCCGCCCTGTGCGCCAACCCCGGGGCACAGGATGGGTAGGGCGGGGGCGGCCTGCCGCACCGCCGCAAGCACACTCGGCTCGGTGGCCGGAGCCACCAGCCCTATGTTGCCCTGATGTAGCGCTCCCGCCCAATCCTGCGCGATTTTCCTTGCAACCACCGAGTACAACGGCTCGCCACCCGCAACGGGGATGTCTTGCAGTTCGCCTGCGCCGGGGTTAGACGTGCGCACCACCATGAAACAGCCCTTGCCGGGGCGCGACATCAGCGGGGCCAGCGCCTGCTGTCCGGGCGCGGGCATAGCGGTCACCGCGTCCACCCTGAATAGGTCGTACGCTTCGTGCGCGCACCTCTCCATCACATGCCCCACGTCCGCGTACTTGGCGTCCAGTATAACCGGTACATGTGGATAGCGCTCTCTAATGTAGGCGCACGTAAGCCGCAGGGCCGTGATGCCGGCTTCGCCCTCCGCTGAATAACATTTATATTGGAGCTTGAACGCCGCGGCAAACTGCGCTGTGCGATCAACGATGTTTCGATTGAAGGCGAATATAGCCTGCGCCACATCACCGGTCCTGAACTCCGGCGGCAATGTCTCGTAAACAGGGTCAAGTCCCACGCACAGAATACTGTTTTGCGTGGCTGTGATGTGAGCGACGCGCTCGGTCCAGCTCATGGTGTGGTGTTGTGTGGGGTATGCCATCTGTTGTCGGTCCTTCTTGCCGGTGGGGCGGGTCACACACGCACAGACACAGACTTGAGGACGTTGGCGATGTCCACGGCCAGCCTATAGTTCCACATGGGTCCTGTGGCTCCCTGCACGGCATCGGCGCCGGCCTTGAGGTAGGCGAGGTAGTCCTCGACAGAAGCCAGCCCGCCCACGCCTATTATAGCGAAGTCGTACCCATCGGTGCGGCGGATGTGGGCCAGACGGCGCACGACATCCAGACCGGTCGCTTTGAGTGCGGCACCGCACACGCCCGCGAACAGCCTGCCTGCGCCGGGCAGGGCCTGTTCCCCGTCGTCGGTGGTGACCGGCACCGGCACCGCGTTGACCGCCCCGTAGCCTTGCACATAGGGCGCGGTGGCCTGCACGACAGCGCGCAGGGTGGCCTCGCCCTGCTCGTCAGGCGGGTAGTTGCCTATCTTGGCGAACAGAGGCAGGGTGGTGCCGATGGCCCGCCGCACAGCTCTACACACCTCGCCTGCCGCTTCCACATTGTGGCACAACAGTCCGTGCCCGCCGAGGTTCGGGCAGGATAGGTTGACCTCGATGGCATGCGCGCCGGTCTCAGCGCACATGGCCGCGGTGCGTGCGAAGTCCTGCACGTAGGCCATGGCATCGCCTGAGGGGTCGGGCGAACCGACTACGCTGGCCACAAGCGCCTGTCCGGGTCCGGCGGCGCGTGCCGCCTTCTCCATGTCGGCCTGCCACACCTGCGGGGGTTGGGCGGGCATGCCGAACGAATTGGTGATGCTGAGGGTGGCTAGGTCAACAGGGTCACCGGGGCGGAATGGCTCGGCCACCAGCGTCGTTTGGCCGATCTCATCAGGGGGTATAGGGCAGGGCGCGTGCACGCGAAGCACGTTGGGAGCTGGGTGGGAAGGCCAGAAGCGGCTGCGCACCGTCTTGTAGTGGGCCAAGTCATAGCCCCACCGGAACGCTGCCTCGATGAACTTGGAATTGAGCAACGGCCCGGCCGGTATGCCCAGCGGCCTGCGCAACACCAGCCCCCCAACCTGCACCCACTCGTGGGGCGGAAGTGCCAGCGCGCGCTCGTCCTCGGCCGATGGTCGGTCCGCGAAAGGCCCGAACGGCCCACGATCGTAATTCTCCTGATACGAGAGGTTTGGGTCGTAGAACGATATGCTCATAGCGTTCACAACCTGCTATACCACAGCATCGGCTACCGAGCGCAGGCCGCAGGCATACCTGACGAGGCGCTCGAAGCCCATGCCGAAGCCTGCCTGCCGGGTGCCGGCCTGACGGTGCATCTGGATATACCAGCCATAATCGTCCGGGTTGACCCCTAGGTCCAGCAACTGCCTGACCCCTTTGGAGGACATCAGCTTGGTCTCCAGAAGGCCGGGGTCCGTCTCGGTTTCCGATGCGCCCATAACCTCACCCACGCCCGGCATGAGCAGGTCACAGCACTCCACCACGCGCGGGTCGTCCCGGCAGATTTTCATGGTGAAGAAGCGTAGTTCCACTGGATACCGGGTGACCAACAGCGGCCCACCGACCATGCGCGTGAGGGCCAGTTCGTGCTCTTCGGACAGGTCTTCGCCCCACTCCACAAAATACCCCTGTGCTTGCAGGGCGATGATGGCATCGTCATAGGTTATGCGGACGAAGGGGGGTTGGACCGACTCCAGCTTGGCGGGATCCACGCCGAGCGCTTTCAGGTGCTGGCGGGCCAGCACACCAGCACGGTGCAGCATTTCGCACACCAGCCGCTCCATGAGCGCCATGAGTTGTTGCAGGCCATAGCCGGCAACCTCGGCCTCCAGCAGGGTGAACTCGGTCAGATGGCGCTCATCGCTATGCCGCTCGGCGCGGAAGGACCGGCTTATGGAATACACCTTACCCAGCTCACGCATTAGCGGTTCGAGGTACAGCTGGGAAGTCTGGCGCAGATAGGCACGCCGGCCATGCAATTCAACAGGTATGAGCGTGCCCGGTTCACCGCACGCACCGCTCAACGACGTGAGCACAGGCGGGAAAACCTGAGTAAACCCCTCCGTATCCAGCAGGTCTTGAGCGGCTCGGAGCATGGCGGCCTTGACCCCGGCGATATGCGCGCTGGTGCGCCAGTTCCGGTGTGAAAGGTCGCCGGGTAGATGGGGCTGGTGATGCGGGTAATGCCGTGGGGGCAGATGGGTGGATATGCTCATGGCTACCTCCTGCCGGTGCAAAGCGGATGGCCGCGCTCTGTGCCACGCAGTTCGCAACTCAACAAAAAACCTTGCTGTTCGCAAGGCTGGTTGCCCCATGCCCGCAGGCAGGGCTTATGCGCGCACGAATGGGTTGCGGCTATCATTCGCTTACACCAACCTTGGCGGCCTCACAGGACCGCGATTAAAGGTTTTCCACTACCGGGCGACCCGTGGCACACGCCATGCGACCCCCGGCTCCGCAAGAAGTATACCCGGCCGCCAGACGGTTGTCAACTGCATATTCATGCAAGCTTCTACCAACATCGGGGGTTGCTGGTGGTCAATAGTTGTGGTCAAGCACAGTGTCATCGAAGACAAGTACGCGTCATCGCCAAATCAAGCACGCGGTTGATGATATCATGGCTGAAGCTTTAAGATGGTCGGCCATGTGCATCGGTGTGTAGTTGATCTGGCTGCTCAACAGAAATGGGCAGTAGTCGAGTTTGCTAAAGGCTCGTTTGCTCATGCCTTTAGTTTACCAGCCGCTCCCTTCCTGCCACTCTTGAGTAAGTCCTAAGCTAAAAGGCGCCCTGCATAAGGCCAAGCTCAAAGCGAGGGCGGCCTGTGGGTGGCCGTACCCCTCTTTATCTCCCTGCGAATCCTTGGCATGGTTAACCCCGGCAAAATAGCCCAAAAGTACTATTTATAATATCAATTCCATTGTTATATAATCTGCCACTACGCAGGTGGCTAAAGGTTCCAATGATCGCGTGATGCAATGGGGAGGCGGCAGAGCGGCCACCCGAATTAACCCATCAACTACCCACCCCCACCCCTCGCTCCAATAGAGGAGCACAACAGCACAGGGCCGCCGCAACCTGTGGAACCGGATCCGATCCTGCGGGCCGCGCCAGAGCAAATGCGGGTGTGGCGATACCCAACCGCCGAAGTAGAACAGAAAGGAGTAGGCCATGAAACGCCCTATGTTGACAGTGTTGTCAATTATCGCAGTATTGACCCTTGTGGCGTCCGCACAGGCGCCGGTCGCCAGTTCGGCCAGAGGCCCGGAGCCGATGTCGAAGGGGACAAGGGTTGATGTGAATGCGCCTGCAGTGCCGGGGCAGTTCGTAGTCAAGTTCCGCGACGGCACCAGCCAGAGCGCTCGGCAGGCAGCGGTGCATGAGCTGGGCGGGTATTTCTTCGACAGCATACCTGCTCTGGGGGCGGATGCTGTGGAATTCCCGCAGGTAGCCAAGAATCCTTCGGCGCAGGCCACGTTTGAGGTGATACAGGCGCTCAAGAAGAACCCCAACGTCGAGTATGTAGAACCGAATTACATATACACCACGAGCTTCACGCCCAATGATCCGGGGCTGAGCCAGCAGTGGGCGTGGAGCAGGATTCAGGCCTACTCGGCGTGGGATGTGACTCTGGGGAGTTCAAGCGTGGTAATCGCAATTGTGGATACGGGCATTCAGCGCAACCACCCCGATCTAGATGCCAAAATCGTGGCCGGGTACGACTACGTGCAGGGGGACACAAACCCCGACGATGGCAACGGCCATGGCACGCATGTGGCGGGCACGGCTGCGGCGGAGACCAACAACTCCACCGGTGGGGCGGGCACGTGTCCGAATTGCAAGCTGATGCCGGTGCGGGTGCTGGACAACAACGGCAGTGGCACGCTCACCAATGTGGCCAACGGCATCACGTTCGCGGCCAACAACGGGGCGCGGGTGATCAACCTGAGCCTAGGTGGCCCGGGTTCCACCACGTTGCAGAACGCGGTGAATAATGCGTGGAATGCGGGGGTATTTCTGGCCTGCGCGGCGGGTAACAGCAACACCAGCAGCACGTCCAATGCATACCCTGCGGCATACTCCAACTGCTTTGCGGTGGCCTCCACAACCAGCAGTGACGCACGTTCGTCGTTCTCCAACTACGGCAGCTGGGTAGAAGTGGCGGCGCCCGGCTCTTCGATCTATTCGACGTGGATCAACAGCAGTTACAACACGATCAGCGGCACCTCGATGGCCACCCCGCACGTGGCCGGGCTGGCCGGCCTGCTGGCCTCGCAGGGGCTGAACAATTCGCAGATATGGCAGCGCATCTGCGACAGCGCGGACGATATCAGCGGCACGGGCACCTACTGGACGTGCGGGCGCATCAACGCGTATAGAGCGGTTTCGGGGGGTGGGCCTACGCCCACGCCCACCGCAACCCCACCCCCGTCGGGTGGGGAAGCCGTGGTCAACGGCGGGTTTGAGAACGGCACCAGCCCTTGGGTGCAGTCTTCGAGCGGCAACTACCAATTGATCACCACGACCCGCCCGCACACCGGCTCGTACAGCGCGTGGCTGGGCGGCTACAACAACGCCGTAGACCAAATATACCAGACTATCACGGTGCCTTCGAACGCGACGCTTACGTACTGGTGGTACATGAGCACGCAGGAGACCACACACCCATGGGATTACTTCCGGGTGCGGTTGTACAACACGAGCGGCCAGTTGATCGCCACGCTGCGCACGTTCAACGACGGCAGTGGGGCCGGCGTGTGGCGGCAAGACAGCATCAGTCTGGCCAATTACGCGGGGCAGAGGGTGCGCCTGCACTTCAGCGTCACCACGGATAGCACTTTGCCCACCAGCTTCTTCGTGGACGATGTGAGCGTGCGGTGAGACAGGATGGATAACCAATAGCCCCAGTGATACAAGGGGAAAGCCATGCGGGTGGAGGCTGCGAGGTCTCCACCCGCATGGCTTTGGAGCAGGCTCACACGGCGTCGGTGGACGCGTGCTGTGCTGAGGTGGCAAGGCAGTACCCAATTGTCATAGCAAGGCTGTAAAATGGGGGTGCGGGGGCTGTGCCCACGGCCGGAGCGTGGGTGCCCCACCCTTTCTTTATTTCTTATTTCCTGCTATCTTCCCTGAAGGTGCAATAGTGTGGCAGGTTGCGAAATCACGAGGCATGGAGGTTACATCAACGCAATGTTCGATCACACACACACGGGTGCAGAACAGTGGATTCCGGTGGGGACGGTGGAGGAGGTGCCGCCGGGCACATGCAAGCGCATAGAGCATCTGGGCACGGCTATATCGGTGTTCAACGTCGAGGGGAGCCTGTTCGCCATCGGGGACAAGTGCACCCACGCCGAAGCATCGTTGTGCGAGGGGGAGTTCTACGAAGACCTAAAGGGGTGGGTGGTCGAATGCCCACTGCACGGGTCACAGTTCGACTTGGCGACCGGTCAAGCGGTGTCGCTGCCTGCCACGGGCAACGCGGGCAAGTATGCGGTGAAGGTGGAGGACGGGGTTATATATGTGAATGTGGTACCGGTCATACCAAGGCACGAGTAGGAGCACGAGCAGGCAAGGGCGGGCGAGCAGCGGTCAGTAAGCGCCTTCTCTCTTGAGGACGGCGGGGATAGTCTTGAGCAGGATGATGATGTCCATGCTCAACGACCAGTTTTCGGCGTAGTACAGGTCCAACTTGACCATCTCGTCGAAGGAGAGGTCGGAGCGGCCGCTGACCTGCCACAATCCGGTGAGGCCGGGGGTGACCTCCAGACGTTTAAGGTGCCACTCGTTGTATCTGGCTACCTCGTCGGGGGTGGGCGGGCGCGGGCCGACCCAGCTCATCTCGCCCCTGAGGATGTTCCATATCTGGGGGAGTTCATCGAGGGAGGTGCGGCGCAGGAACTTGCCCACAGGGGTCAATCGGGGGTCGTTGCGGATTTTGAAGATAGGGCCATCGGCTTCGTTGAGGTGGAGCAGTTCGGCTTTGCGCTGCTCGGCATCTTTGTACATGGTGCGGAATTTGTAGCAGGTGAAGAGGCGACCGTCTTTGCCGACGCGCTTCTGCTTGAAGAGCACCGGACCCGGTGAAGTGAGCCTGATCACGAGGGCGATAAAGAGCATGGGTATGGCGGCGACGATGAGGGCAGCAAAGGCGAACACTATGTCGAGCAGGCGCTTGACCAAGAGGTTGAAGCCGCGCAGGGCCACGTCCTTGACGCCTATCAGGGGCACACCGTTCAGGGCGTCTATGCGCACCTCGTTGAAGCGCATCTCGAACAGGTCAGGCACCAGTTTGAAGTCCAGACCGTACTGCCGGCAACTGTCTATGATGTTGAGTATCTGAGCGTGATGGGTGGCGGGCAGGGCCACTATCACCTCGTGCAGTTCCTGCTGGCCGATGATGCGGGGCACGTCTTTGAGGGTGCCGAGGCGCTGTAGGTTGAAACCGTCTTTGATGCGTATGGGCACCGTCCACACAGGGCTGCGAGGGCCGTCTGGTGTATCGGCCACGTAGCCGACGAGGGTGTAGCCGAGTTCGGGCCGCTCGATGATATCTTTCATGATACGCTGGCCGGCGATGCCAGCACCCACGACAAGGGCACGCCGCACGTTGATGCCGTGCCGCCACAGCCATGTGCGTATCGTGCGGTAGACGAAGCGCTCGGCACCGAAGATGCCCACGGTGCACAACCACAGATAGATGAAGGCCAGACGGCTGGGCAGCACGGGGTTGAACAGCAACGCGCCCAGTGTGAGGGCGGCCACGCCTATTGTGGCCGCGCTGATGGTGATGCGCATGTGATCGAACCACGAGGCCCCTCTGGGCAGTGCGTACAGGCCGCGCATCTGGAAGGCCAGCAGGGTGATGGCGACGTAGGCGGCAATGTAGGGGTAGAAGGCCGTGAGGGGCAGGAACGATTCGGGGGCCACGACATCGCGCCCCAGTTCCAGACCGTAGCGGAGCCAGTAGGCTAAGACGAAAGCCAGCGCAAGCAGTGCGCCGTCGAGGGCGATGCGGGAGGCCATGAGGGCCAGCCGGATGCGCTTCGCCCGTCTCGCGCGCCAATCAGAGCGCCGGGGGCCCTGCGCCACTCCGGGCAGGGCCATAAGCGGTCTGGTGGGTCTGGCAGGCTGCACCGATCCGGGTATGGCCCTTGCGGTCTGGCTTTCTGTGTGTGTGAGGTCGAGGTCGGACATGGCGGGGTCTTCTTGGCCTTCTTGTGCGCCAAGGGCAGTCGCTTGCGCGTGCCCACCCTTGTGGGCGCCGCGAGGATCGTGGCTCTGGCTCTGATGGTAGCGGTCGGTCCGGCTGTGTGGGGAATGCGCTTGCACGGCTGGCACCTGATTCGACATGGTGTGATTAGTGTGATCCGTGTGGTTAGTATAGCTGTGTCCGGGTGGACCGGGTTACCTGCTCCTTTACCCTCTACTGCATAAAGAATGCCGCACCGGCGGAACCACAACGTGCCCAAACCGTTTGGATTGTGAACCATGGTAGTGCTGTCCCCACCTGATAGTGAGAGACGGCGGGCGGCTCTTGCCTGCGGCACGGTTGCAGGCAGAGGGTATTATACCATATATTTTCGGCGGTGGTGTGGGGATGTTTGCCCCTCCGGCGCGGGATGTGTATAATGGCAGTCAGGCGAGACGCAGGAGCATGGCATAAAAGGCACAAGGAGTGCAAGCAACCACGAGCGGATGCCACAGTCACCGGCGAGGTGCGGGTATCAGGGCGGGGTAATGACCATACCCTTTTGGCAGGAGGAGTAAAGGTTTTGCCTGAGGAGACCTTTCCCCGGGGGGAGCGGCACAGGAGGAGCAAGGCCGGTGGCGGCCCCGGTTTGAGCAACGGGGACCACCGTTATACGGGCGATCCCTACGGGGCCGATCGGCGTGGGGAGAGGCAGGCAGCGGCATCCGGCATGCGCGGCACGCGCGCCGAAGACAGGATCAGGCGGTCCCCGGCCGGGGGTGGGGGGCCGCAACCACGCGCAACCAGAGAGCAAGCCGAGGCGGTTGTGCCGGGACCGGATGGCCCTGTGCCGGCAGAGGAAGTGGTACCGCCGGGCGGCAACGGGTCGCCGTTCAGGGCGAACGGGCTGCCGCTTGCGCGGCCACAGCTCACGCTCGAGGAGTTGGCCCACTCCACCGAGGCACGCCGCAGGAAGCTGTTGAAGGCGAGCCTTGTGGCGTTGATCGCGCTGTTGGTGTTAGAGTTCTTCTACCTGTCGCCGCTCACCGACCCGGCTACGGGGACGCCGCCGCGCACCCCGGTGGCCGTGCCGCTGGCAGAGGTGCACCCATACGGGGTGAACACGTTCTTGCACAAGGAAGTGGACCGCTGGAAGAAAGAGAAGACGTTCGAGTTGGCACGGGACATGGGGGTGGGCTGGATCAAACAACAGTTTCCGTGGGCCGAGATCGAATTCAGGGTGGACCCCAACCGTCCCTTCTGGGACGTGAAGAACAACCAGAACGCATGGGACAAGTTCGACCAGATCGTAGAGATGGCGGAGCAGTACGGGGTGCGCATCATCGCCCGCATAGACAGCGCACCGGCGTGGGCCAGACCCGCAGATGAGGCCACCATAAAGCGGTTGCAGGAGCAGGGCCTCGACCCCGCTAAAGCCCCACCCTCCCCCCAGCATATGGACGACTTCGGTCGGTTCATCCGCATTTTTGTGGAGAGGTACCAAGGCAGAATAGCGGCCATACAGGTGTGGAACGAGCCTAACCTGAAGCGTGAGTGGGCCACGGGCCGTCCGGTGAACGCGCGGGAGTACGTGGAGATGCTCAAGACAGCTTACACCGCTGCGAAGGAAGTAGACCCAAGCATGATCGTGCTGGCCGCCCCGTTGGCCACTACCAACGAGACCAAAGAGAACCTCAGAGAGACCGAGTATTTGCAGCAGATGTACGACGCGGGTGCCAAACAGTATTTCGATGTGATGGCGGCCAACGCTTACGGCAAGGATTACCCGCCCGAGGACGCGCCTTCGCCCGATAAGTTGAATTTCCGGCGGGTAGAGCTATTGCGGCAGGTGATGGAGAGCAATGGGGATGGCAACAAGCCAGTGTGGTTTAACGAGTACGGTTGGAACGCATCACCGGCGGATATGCCTGAAGAGAAGCTGTTGTGGGGACGGGTAACGCCGGAGCAACAGGCCGAATACACCGTGCGGGGCATTGAGTACGCCCGGCGGCACTGGCCGTGGGCGGGGGTGTTCACGATATGGTATCTGCGGCAGGTGGGCGATATCCCCCCCGACAACAGCGAGTATTATTTCGGACTGGTCAGCCCAGATTTCGTGGTGAGTCCAGCGTACAGGGCTGTGCAGGCCGCAATCCAGCGTGAGCGACAGGTGGCCACCAGAGGAGAGTGGGGGCCGTTGACCGCGCCGGTACAGGCCGACCCGCGCTGGCGCATCCGGCTCAGCCCAGCGGTGCCGGGTGGGGCCTACCTGCAACCTTTGGCGACCGGCAGCACGCTGACCGTGCCTTTCGAGGGCACGGACGTGAGGTTGATGCTCGTGCCCCCGGCCATCGGCGAAGCGCCTGCGGGTACGCGCACGGTGGCGGCTCGGTACTTCGTGAGTGTAGACGGCAGTTCAAAGGATGTGGCCCCCGAACTGCCGCGCGACGAGCAGGGGCGTGCATATATTGATACGCCGGTGAACGGTCAGGCCACCGAGGTGGTGCTGGTGCGCAATCTGGGCAGCCAGTTTCGCACAGGCCGCCACACCTTGCAGATAAGGGTGGAGACGGTGAGCGAGCAGACCGATAAACAGGCCATGGGCGGTCGCATCTACGCGCCGGCTCCGCAGGTCGCCAACCTTCCCGGCGTGGGCACGGTGACCGTTGAGGTGAACCGTTCGTACCTGCTGTTCGGGGCGGTGACCGTGGCAGTGCTCGCGAGCATCGGTGCTGTGTTGTGGAGCCTGTCGGGGGCACGCGGTGCAGGTGGCAGGCCCATGCCACATGGGCGGTGACAACCCCCTCCCCAGCCTTCCGAAATCTTCAGGTCTTCCGTCTTCTGTATCTCTGTCTTCTATCTTCTGTGTTCAGCTCGACCTTAATGCGCATTCATGCAAGATGGTGGGGAAAGGAGAGGGCCGGGGAAGGCTGTGCCCTCCCCAGATCCCACCCCTTGTTGCACGCAAGGCTATGGCGGGGAAAAGGGAGGGCCGGGCAGGGCACAGCCACCTCCCCAACCCCTCCTGCTGTTACCCGCAAAGTGCCCTTCAGGGAAAGTGTAAGGCTGGGGAGGACACAACCCTCCCCGTTCCCCGACATCGCTTTGGGTGCAATAAAAGAGGGGTTGGAGGGTGGGCTTTTCCATCCCTACACCCCTCCTCTTGTTGCGCACAAAGCTATGGTGGTGGAAGGCCAAGCTCTCTCCGTACCCCTCCTTGTGTTGCGTGCAAAGTGCCGTGAAGTAGCACTGGCCGCCCATATGGCCAGTAAAGCATTGAGTGCCTTTCGCAGGGTGATAGGTCGTGCGGGGGGCAGAGGGCATGAGCACGAGCATACCCCTGCCCGCCCAAGGGCCTACCCCACCATTAACCGCCCCGATCACAGCCACAGTCACGGCCACGGCCACGGCATGCCCCCCCTACTCAGCGCCGGCCAGCGATTATGGTCGGACCCCGTGGCGCGGGTCGTACTGGCGTTGGTGATGCTGGCCGGGTCGGTGGGCGGTTTCACGCTGACGGCTTACGGGGACCAGTACGTGAACGGGGGAGTTGCGTGGGGTCCCGAGATCCCCTATGTCGAGCATGCAGACGTGAACCCCCTCGGTGTGAACGTGTTCCTTGAGAAGGAGGTGGATTTCGCGAAGGTCGAGCGCACGTTGCAGATGGTGCGTGACGGGGGCTTCAAGTGGGTGCGGCAGACGTTCCCATGGAACGACATCGAGATACACGGCAAAGGGGATTTCGTGGACAAGCGCAACCCCGGCCAGCCGGTGGACGCATGGGCCAAATACGACCGCATCGTGGAAGCGTGCGAGCGATACGGGTTGCGGATAATAGCGAGGCTCGACGCGCCACCGGTGTGGGCGCGCAGGCCCGGCGACGATGTGCAGACCTATCACAAGGGGCCGCCGGCCAATTACCGCGATTACGGGGATTTTGTGGAGGCGGTGGCCCGCCGGTACAGGGGCAAGATCAAGCATTTCCAGATCTGGAACGAGCCCAACCTGCACGGGGAGTGGGGCGGCCACCCGGTGAACCCGGCGGAGTACACGGAGCTGTTGAAGGAAGCATACACGCGCATCAAGGCGGTGGACCCGCAGGCAGTGGTGATAACGGCAGCGCTGGCCCCAACCGCCGAGCAGACGGTGGCTAATCTGAACGACGTGCTGTTCCTCGAAGGCATGTACCGAGCGGGTGCGGGGCGCTATTTCGATGTGCTGTCCACCATGTTGTACGGGCTGGGCCAGCCGCCCGACTCGCGCCGCACGGACCTCAAATATTTGAACTTCTCACGTCCCATACTGCTCCGGCGAGTGATGGAGAGCAACGGGGATGGCAACAAGCCGATATGGATAAGCGAGTACGCATGGATCAGCCTGCCGCCCGATTTCGCAGGTGACCCGTCCAAAAACATCTGGGGGCGGAGCGTGGACGAGCGCACGCAGGCGCGATGGCTGGTGGAGGGGTACCAACGGGCGCTGGCCGAGTGGCCGTGGATGGGCGTGATGTGCGTCTGGTATTTCCGCGAGCCGGACCCCCGTCCGGAGGAACCCGCTAATTACTTTGCCATCGTGCGCCCGGACTTCAGCCCGCGCCCGGCATATGAGGCGATTCGGGAGTACAGCAGGCTGTTCCCGCTGGCCGGGGTTGGGCAACACAGGGCGGGCGGGGCCGGGGTATCCGTCGAGGCGGCGGGGTCGGGGCATTATACGGCGACGATACGGTTTCTGGGCAACAGGCTGGATGCGACGCCCGCACCGACAGTCGAGGAGGCTACGGTGCGCATAGACGATGGCCCGGAGCAGGCCGTGCCGGTTGCGGCGAGCGGTGACGGACCCGGGGTGCGGGTGACGCTGGCGGCCGGCCTTCCATACGAGCCGCACACTGCTGTGCTAACCTTGCGTGCAAGGGGGGAACCGGCGGAAGGGAGCGTGGTGAGTTTCACCGTATTGCGCGACAAGCCGCTGTGGAACGCGTTGGGTTTTCCGGTTGCGTATGCACTGTTCGGGCTGCTGGCGCTGGCCGGGGCCTCACTGGGCGCGGCCGGAGCGGGCAGGTGGGTCGGGGCGATGCTCAACCTGCCTATGGGAGCATATGACGAGGCGATGCGCGAGCGGGCGCGCAACGGGGCGGCGGTGGTGGGGATGGCCCTGCTGGTGCTGCTGTATTACGTGACGGACGACCGGGGGCTGATGCTGGCGGCGCTTGCGGGGTGGTGGGTGTTGGCGCTGTTGAAGCCGCAAGTGGGGCTGGCGGCTGTGGCCTTTACGATACCGTTCTTCTGGCACCCAAAGCAGATGGGGCAACAGCGCTTCCCTCTGGCGGAGACGTTGCTCTTGCTGGTGTTCGCGGCGGTGCTGACCCGCTATGCACTGAGCTACTTCCTGCCGGGCGTGGCTGCGAGGCTGAACATCGGCGTGGGCGAGAGCCGAGATGCAGGCGAGGGCGCAAGAGAAGCCGAGCGGGCGGGCGAAGAGCAGGCTGACCTGCCCGGACCTGATGGGGCGCGCGGGTGGTCGGGCGACGCAGCAGCATGCTATGAGGGGGCAAGCCCTGCGAAGAGTTCGAGGGACGATGAACTGATCCCGGCGCAGTGGCCCCCCAAACCGCGCACACCAAAGGCCGGGACGATGGTGCGCGAGGCGCGCCACACGGGCCGGACGAGCGAGATGTGGGTGCCCGTGATGCGAGAGCGGGCAGAACAGCAGGCAAGTGCAGGTGTAGACGCAGATGCAGATGCAGGGGCGAAGGCGGAGGCGCGGTCAAGGCGAGGAAGCCTGTCGGGCAGGGCGATGGAGTATGCACAACGGCTGAGGGCATGGTACCGACAGGATGTATTCGGAGCACCGGCTGTAGCGCTGTTGTTGGTGGGCACGCTGTCGATGTTGACACTGGCCGACCCCAGCTTTGCGAGGGACAGCGCACGTGCCTACCGGTGGGTGATCGTGGAGCCGGTGCTGTTCTATTTGCTGTTGACCGACGTGATAGCGAGCCGGCGCGGGCTGATGCGGGTGGCCGATTTCTTCGTGGCGGGAGCGGTGTTGGTGAGTTTGATAGGGCTGTGGCAGTTCGTGCAGGACACCAACACGCTGGACGTGCAGGGGGTGAGCCGGGTGTTCGGTGTGTACCAGCACCCCAATAATCTGGCGCTGTATCTGGGCAGGGTGGTGCCGCTGGTAGGGTGTCTGGCGCTGTTCTTGCCATGGGGTTGGCGGAAGGCGCTGTACACGGTGGTGGTGTTGCCGCTTGGGGGTGCACTGTTGCTGACGTTCTCGCGCGGGGCGTGGCTGGGCGTGGCGGCAGGGGTGCTGGTGGCGGTAAGCCTAGGTCTGCGGTGGCGGGCACGGGGGAAGGGCGCAAGCCGAGATGCGGGCCGGGACGACGAGAGTCGACGTGCGTGGGCCGCAGCGGTAGTGGGGGCTATCGTGGTGATAGCACTGGTGGCGTTTGCAGTGGCTTCGATGCCGCAACTGCGAGAGCGGGTGTTGAACGTGGGCAGCGGCAGTCTGCGCGTCCTGCACTGGCAGAGCGCGGCGCGAATGATAGCAGACCACCCGCTGTTCGGCATAGGGCCGGACCAGTTCCTCAACCAGTTTCAGGCACGGCAAGTGATTGCGGACCCTGAGCAGTGCGAGCACAGGTACAGAGAGCACCCACGGGGCTATATAGTAGACCCCGCGCAGTGCAAAGAGTTCTACACGGCCCACCCCCACAACCTCGTGTTGGACTACTGGTTGAGTTTGGGTATAATGGGTCTGATTGTGCTCGTGTGGGTGTTGTGGAGATATTTCAGGCAAGCCCTGTATATTGTGAGGCGAGCGACGAGCGGGATGAGGCCCGATCTGGTGGGACGGGCGCTGGCGCTGGGCCTGACGGGGAGTATGGTGGATTTTGTGGTGCACGGCATGGTGGATAATTCGTATTTCCTGATGGACCTTGCCATGATATTCTGGATGAGTTGTGGGCTGGTGCAGTTGATCGGGCAGACTTCGCCTGACCGTGAGGTCGGGGCTTAGTGGGTGAAGTGTGATGTGATGTGATGTGATGGCGAGATCGAGGGTTTGAGATTGAACGCTGAAGGAGGCATGGCTTGCACATCGTAGTTACGGGCGGCGGGGGTTTTATAGGCTCACATCTTTGCGAGGCACTGCTGGCCGATGGGCATCTGGTGACAGCAGTGGACAATTTTCTGACGGGCAACCGCGCTAACGTGGAGCAGTTGTCGGGGCAGGCTCGCTTCCGCCTCGTCGAGCACGACATAGTGCGATACATCGAGCCTGAGCGGCTGGCGTGGGGCGGGGTTGGTGTGGACGCTATATTTCATCTGGCAAGCCCGGCCTCGCCCGCAGACTTCACGCGCATGCCTCTGGAGATCGCGGTGATCAATTCGCAGGGCACGCACAACGTGTTGGAGTGGGCGCGGCACTTTGGGGCGAAGTATCTGCTGGCCTCCACCTCTGAAGCCTATGGCGACCCGCTGGTGCACCCGCAGCCCGAAGAGTACAGGGGCAATGTGAGCACGACCGGACCGCGCGCCTGCTACGACGAGGGCAAGCGGTTTGCAGAGGCCATCACCTCGGTATACGTGCGCGAGTTCGGGCTGGACGGGCGAATCGTAAGGATTTTCAACACCTATGGCCCTCGGATGAACCCCAACGACGGGCGTTCGGTGCCCAACTTCATCACTCAGGCTCTGCGGGGCGAGCCGCTGACTGTGTACGGGGACGGGCGGCAAACGCGCTCCTACTGCTACGTTGACGACATGGTGGCCGGTCTGATTGCGGTGATGTTCGCGCCGCCGGACACGCGGGGCATGGTGTTCAACGTGGGTAACCCCGACGAACGCGAGATCCTAGAGTTTGCACGCATCATTAGGGAGTTGTGCGGCTCGAATTCGGAGATAGCGTTCTGCCCCGCTTTGCAGGACGACCCGGCGCGGCGGTGCCCGGACATCACGCGCATCAGCAGTCTGCTCGGCTGGCAGCCGCGTGTGTCGCTGGAAGAGGGGTTGAGGCGCACTATCGAGTGGTTCAGGCTGGTGCTTGGGGTGCCGGAATAGATGAGCCGGCGTAAGTAATTCGGTTGGACGCAGAGCGCGGTTGTTGAGAGCGGTGGGCAATTTGAGCGGGCGCGCAACCTCCGGTGAGAGGGTTTACTACCGGTGGTGGGCATGGCTGTTGGCTCTGGCGGTAGGGGTGGGGGCTGGGTTGCTGCCGCCGGCACTGGCGGCGGCCGGGTTGGCCGGGTTGGTGGTGGCGGTGCTGATCCTGCGCAGGCCGGTGTGGGGGGCTTATGGGTTGGTGTTGAGCGTGCCGGTGCAGAAGGCGGTAAGCTTTGACGTGGGACCGGTGGAGGTGACGGTTACGCAGATATTGTTCGTGTTGGTGCTGGGGGTGTGGTGGGCATGGCTTTCGATGAGGGAGGACCGCAGGTTGGTGCTCACGCCGATCGCGGTGGCCCTCATTTTGTTTCTGGTGGCTACACTGCCCAGCTTATGGGTGACGCACTCGATGCCGGAGAGTCTGGCGGAGATTTCGCGGTGGAGCGTGACCATACTGGCATATGTGATTATGACCAATTCGGTGCGGAACCGACGGGAGATGAACGGGCTGATAGCGGTGATGCTGGTAGCTGGGACGTCGGAGGCGTTGTTGGGGCTGGTGCAGGCTTATACGGGGGTGGGGCCTGAGAGTTTCAACGTAGAGGGGGTGCTGACACGGGCGTATGGCACCATTGGTGCGCCTAACTCGTTCGCGGGCTATTTGAACATGAGCCTGCCGCTGGCGATCGCGCTGGCGGTGTATCACTGGGGCCGGTGGGGGGCAGCACGCCGGGCGGGAGCCGAGGCTGGAGTCGGGGTGCCGGCGCTGATAGGTCTGGTGGCGCTGGTGCTGTTCTGGGCGTTGTTGACCACGCTGTCGAGGGGGGCGTGGATAGGGCTGGCGGCGGGCTTGCTGGTGATGGCGCTGGCGTTGGCGCGTAGCAGGAGGGCGGCGTGGGCGATATGGCCGATAGTGGGTACGGGGTTGGTCTTCGGGCTGCTGTCGGTGATGGGCGCTCTGCCGGGCGTGGTGGCCGAGCGGGTGGGGCAGTTGGTGGGGCAGATCGCGGTGTTCGACCCGAGGGGGGTGACGCCAACGCCTGAGAACTATGCGCTGGTAGAGAGGATGGTGCACTGGCAGGTGGCGGGCAATATGTTTCTGTCCAGCCCGTGGGTGGGGGTGGGCATAGGCAATTACAACGTGTTGTTCAACGAGTTCGGGGTGCAAGGCTGGCCGTGGCCAAGGGGGCACGCCCACAACTATTATCTGCACCTGCTGGGCGAGGTGGGGTTGGTAGGGTTGACGTTCTATGTGGCTATGCTGGTGACGGCGGTGGTGGTGGGGGTGCGGGCTTTGCGTGCGGTGCGCCTGCGGGGCGACATTTACGGGGAAGCGGTGGTCACGGGGGCGCTGGGGGTGCTGGTGACCTTCATGACGCATAATTTCTTCGAGAATCTGCATGCCCTGAACATGGGCATTCACTGGGGGGCGGCGCTGGCGCTGTTCACGCTGGTGGGCAAGGGGTTTGAGGGGCGGGACCCGGTCCGGCCTGCGCAGTTGCATAAAGGGTGGGGCTTGGGAAGGTCGGGCACTGCACACCCCGCACGCCACGTGCTTTGAGGTAGGGCTAGTCCCTCAACCGGTGGAGGGAATAATCACCCACGCGATAGAGTGCAGGCCCGAAGTATCGCTCTCTGAAGCGGCGGGCCGGCTCGGCAAAGGGGTCCACGCCGGGGGCTTGGCCGGGGGCAAGCACTTGGCGCTCGTGCACCAGCACATGGGTGATGCCCAGTTCGTCCAGTCTGGCCTTCCACCTCTGCGGATCTGTGCCGAAGCCCGTGTAAAGGGGCACTAGGCGCGCGTACACGTAGCGGCGTGGGATGTAATACCCTCTGGGTTGGCCGTCCCACACGTAAATGACCGCGTCTGGGGGGGTGTTGGATTGTATGTACTTCATCATCGGGTAGTCTTCCATGTAAGTTGACAGATATCGCTCTTCGGCGGTTCTGTGGGTCGCCAGCACGGTGGGCAGGTAGGGTCGAGCGCTGAGGGCCGCCTCGATTGCCGGCACGGTCAAGCCGAGGGCCACCACACCGCCCAGCACCCACCGCGCCAGCCTGTAGTGGGTTGCCGGCCACAGCAGGGCATAGGCCACCATCACCGCCGACAGCAGAAAAAAGGTGGACAAGTAGCGTATGCTGGTGCGCGAGAAGAAGAAGGCCCACATCAACCAGTAGGCCGCGGCGGCATATGCCACCCAGCCCAGAGCAGGCCTCCACCTCGCCAGCGGCAGAGCCAGCAGTCCGAGGATGAGCAGGGGCCCGAGGTTCACTGCGTGCACTTGCCCGTCAATATGCAGAGGCGGGCGTGTCATGGCCGCCCACAGGAACTGGAGGCCAGTCCATATGTTGTCCGGGCGCAGACCGGGGGCGCGGCCCAGAAGCTCTTCCGGTGATGCTTGCGGGGACCAGTAGGCCCCGTCCAACAGCGCCCCGGCCAGCGGCCACACGGGGTTGCCCGCCGACAGGTAGTTGCGCACCAGCCACGGCGCGGCAAGCCCCACAAAAGGCACCCAGAACCACCACAGATGTGACACGTTCAGCCCATCGCCCGCACGGCCTGCGGCCTGCGCCGTGTGTGGTCGCGGCCTCTCGCGGCGCAACCGTTGCCACACAAGCACGGCGGCCAACGCCAGCCCCATTGCCAGCCCCACCGCGAACCCGTAATATTTGACCGAGAACGACAGCCCAGCGCACAGGCCGGAGAGGGCCAGCAACCGGTGTGCGTGACGCGCCGAGACGAAAAAGGCGCAGAAGGCGTACACCGCTAACATGTCGAAGCTGGCCTGAGCCAGATCGGTGTTGGCCGCACGTAGCACGTACCTCACCAGCGGCACAGTGAGAAAGAGCGCGGGCACCAACAGGGGCAGAGCACGCCACAAACCCACGCCCCCACCGCCCAAATAGCGCTTCGCGAACAGACCCCCCGCTACAGGACCGAGCAGGCCTATGCTGAAGGCGAACAGCACCGACAGCCGGTCACTGCCCAGCAGTAATCCCCACGTATACAGCATCTCCATCAACTGGGGGAACAGGCTATAGGTGCTGTCGGGGAAGAAGCGCACTGCGTGGTACTCGACATATAGGCGGGGCAGGGCGAGGTGATACATCAGGTCGTCCTGCGTGGCTACCGGCACCAGCGCTTTGGTCAGCGCTGAGCCTGTGGCCAGCAAGATGAGCGCCGCGAGGAACAGGTTGGGAGGGTAGCGCACCGCACGCAAAGCCCTGAGCGTACACACCCGAATCGAGCGAAGTTCGGCGACCAGTGGGCGGTATGACAGCACGACGAGCACCGCAAGCACTATCAGGCCCACAGGCAGATATATCAGGCCCAGCAAGCCCATCCCCAGCATGCAGAAAGCGAGCACCCCGTACCCCAGACCCAGACCAAACACTAAACGCTCGCCTACGCTCAGCATGGGGGCGATTCGTGCCCGGTTCAGTGCATGCAAGCCGGTGCCCAAAGCTATTGCGCTCAGGCCAGTGAGCATCACTATCTCAATAGCATGAGCGAAGAGCGGCGGTAAATCGAACATCTTGCCCTGCTCATTATAGCCTATTGCATGCCCATGCAGGATGTTGGGGAAAGGCGGAAGGGCCGGGGTGGGCTGTGCCCACCCCACACCCGCCATGTGTTGCACACAGAGGTCAGCCGATGGCTGATAGTACTTACGTACCAAATCGGGGCACGAACCATGCTCAATTGTGGTTCAGATGGTGTACTCTATGGGAGTATGGTAGCATAGATGCAGGAGAATGGCCCACGAGGCAGGGACAGCCAACCCGTGGGCATGCATGGCTTCGCACATCAGGAGGAGGGCCGGTGGGGAAGTTGTCACGCGCCCTAATCACCTTTACTTCCACCTTCACACCTTCACCGTTACCATCGCCATCGCTCATTATGTTTGCTGATCGGCCACGACTTCAAACCGGACATGACGGATAGACGGCCACAAATTCCCCTTGGTCGGGCACGGCGAGCGCCACGTAGCCGCCGCTTGTGCTCCCGCGCCTCCTATACACCCCCACGCTTATGGCGGTGCCATCGCCGCTCGCTGCGTGTTTCGCCTTCGGACAGGGGGCGCGGGCTTTGGCCGGGGCAGGAGCAGGATGGCGAGCGGCCCGTCAGGGCACGCGTGTCTGCCGGCAGAGCGCATGCACGTGTGGCAGTGGCGTCGCAGTCACAGGCTACGGTGCCCGTAGCAATGCGGGTTGCGGGCAACACCACCCGCATTGCGCGCGTTTCGCGCCCCAAGGCACCGTCCGCGAAGCAAAACCGGCGCAAACCGCTGTTCATACTCACCACGGCCAGAAGGCGCAGGGCGCTTGGAAGCGCGCCACGGGGCGGGTATTACTCGACCTACAGCAGGCGCAGGCCGCGCCACCTGCCCACGCCCCTCGCATGGCTCGTTGGCATCCTCGGTGCCTTCTCTGCCTTGTCTGTGGTCCTGCTGCTGGTGTTGGGTGGGGTGTTGTGGGCGGCTTACGAATACTTCGCAAAAGACCTGCCGCCCGTGGACGACATCCCATCGGTGGAGTTCCAGAGCACCCGCATCTACGACCGCTACGGCAACCTGCTGTATGAGATGTTCGATTCCAACATCGGTCGCCGCCTGTACGTGCCCATCGAAGACATCCCCGAATCGCTCATACTGGCTACGATAGCGGTCGAAGACAAGTCATTCGAGGAGAACCCGGGCGTGGACCCACAGGGCATACTGCGTGCCCTGTACATCAACCTGACCAATCAGGGCACTTCCGGCGGCTCGACCATCACCCAGCAGTTAGTACGACGCATGCTGTTACCCGAAAAGGATGAGCGCACCCTGACCCGCAAGATACGCGAGGCTATTCTGGCAATGCGCGTCACCCAGAAATACCCCAAGGAAAAGATACTTGAGTTGTACCTGAACGAAATCTACTACGGCTCAATGGCCTATGGCGTGGCCGCCGCCGCGGATACGTACTGGGGCAAACAGGTGAAAGACCTCACTCTGGCAGAGGCGGCCATGCTTGCCGGTCTGCCGCAGGCTCCGGGTGAGTACGACCCCAATCGCAACTTCGACCTCGCCAAAGCCCGGCAACAGATCGTGCTCGACCTGATGGTCAAGAACGGATTCATCACCGAAGAAGAGGCCAGAGCCGCCTACGCCGAGGACGTGCGCCCCAAGCCGCGCCCGGCACACGTGCCGCGCAGTGCGCCTCACTTCGTGCAGTACGTACAGCAGGTGCTCGAAGAAAAGTACGGCCCGGAGATGGCGAACCGGGGCGGCCTCAAAGTGTTCACCACCATAGACCTGCAATGGCAGGCTGAAGCCCAGCGCATCGTCACCGAGCAGGTAGAAAACCTCAAAAAGCAGCACGCCTCCAATGCCGGGTTGGTGGCTATCAACGCCCGTACCGGCGAGATACTGGCCATGGTCGGCTCGGTGGACTACACCGACCCGGTGTTCGGCGAGGTCAACGTCACCACCGCCCTACGCCAACCCGGCTCGTCGTTCAAGCCCATCACCTACGCAACGGCGTTTCAGCGCGGGGACTTCAACCCCACCACCATCATACTGGACGCGCCAGTCAAATATGGGGGCGCGGGCCTGCTGCCCTACATACCGCGCAATTACGATGGGCGCTTCCACGGCCCGGTGACTATCCGCGCGGCCCTCGCCAACTCGTTCAACATCCCCGCCGTAGAGGTGATGAATCAGGTAGGCGTGGCCGCAGTCATTGAGACGGCCAGCCGAATGGGCATCACCACTCTGACGGACCCTGAGCGATACGGCCTGTCGCTTACCCTAGGCGGCGGCGAAGTCACCCTGCTGGAGATGACCGAGGCCTATGCCACCCTCGCCAACTACGGCTACCATGCACCCGCCACACCCTTCCTGAAAATAGTTGGCCCCGACGGCAGCGTGTTGTACGAACTGAACCGCAAACACCCCGAAGGCGCACAGGCGCTGGACCGGGGCGTGGCTTATCAGATAAGCCAGATACTGTCGGACAACGATGCCCGCACCCCGGTGTTCGGGCCGAATTCTCCCCTGAAAATTGACGGCATAGTGGCGGCGGCCAAGACCGGCACCACCAACGACTGGAAGGACTCGTGGACTATGGGCTACACCCCCGCGCTGGCGGTGGGCGTGTGGGTGGGCAACAACGACGGCAAGCCTATGGCCCGCGTGGCCGGGGCCATCGGGGCCGCCCCCATCTGGCACAACTTCATCAAGAAGGTGTACAGCGAGCCTGAGATGAAGGCCCTGCTGCTCAAACCCGGCGAGCAGCAACTACCTGAGAGGTTCATCCCACCGGCGGGCATGGTGGGCATACAGGTGTGCGCCGTATCGGGTATGCTGCCGGGCGATGCCTGCACCCACCTCAGGCATGAATGGTTCACCTTAGAGAACGCCCCCAAAGAGACCTGCACTTGGCACAGGTGGGTAGAGGTTACGCTGCACGACGGTGGGGCCAGCGTGCCCGGCCCCAACGTGCCAAAGAGCAACATCATCGAGCGCATATACACATTTCCCCCTCCGCACCTCAAGGGGTGGATAGGCGGCGGCCCCCCCTCCAAAGTATACAACGGCGACGCCGGGACCTCGGGTGGATCGGGCGCACAGCCCGCGCCCCTGCCCCCATCCCCGCAGGAGGAACCCCCGCCTGTATCCGATCACATCACCCCCGTACCCGGCATAGAAGGCCTGCAAAGGCCCCGGCCCGTGGGCTTGCAACAACCCGAAAATCCCCAACCCATACCGGGCCTGCAACTGGCGATCCTATCCCCCGAACCGGGGCAGGTGGTGAGCGGTCTGGTGATGGTGCTGGGTCAGGCATATGCCGCCAACTTCGCCCGCTATCGTCTGGAGTACGGCTTTGGCGATGGCAGTGTGGGCAGCACCACCATCGTCGATTCGAACCTTCCCCCGGTCGGTGGGGTGCTGGGGTACTGGGAAACCGGCGGCCTCCAACCCGGCCCGTACACTTTGCGCCTCGTGCTGGAAACCCTGTCGGGCGAGGTGGTGCGCACGGAAGTGCGGATCAGGGTGGGGTCTGGCCCTCCGTTGGCAACCATACTGTCGCCAGCAGATGGCTCTCCCGTGTATAACGGAGAGGCAGTTGAAATAGTGGTGTCTGCCGATGGGGGTGGTGCGCCCGTGGCCGGGGTGGAGATATACGTGGACGGCAAGCGCATCTCTTCGCTGTTGTCCCCGCCTTGGGCCACCCGCTGGGCCGTGATCACCGGCACGCATGAGATAAGCGCTATCGTGTATACGGGCACGGGCGAGCAAGCGCACTCACCGCCGGTGCGGGTGTTCTCGGCAGGCCCGCGCCCCACACCCACGCCCACCCGCGCGCCCATCATGTGGATAAGCAATCTCACCGAATACGAGGAGATACCGGCCGGGGTCAACGAGGTATGGGTGGACGTGGCCCCCGGCTCGCAGGTACACCACGTAGACATATACATTGACGGCTACCCAGCCGGTTTCGCCACCGGGCCGGGCTTCCGTGTGCACCCCCTGTGGACGCCCACGCCCAGCCCTGTGCCCACCGGCGAGCCAACTGCTACACTGGCACCCGAAGCGGCGGCCACGGCCACACAGGTGCAGGCTACTGCCAACGCGCAGGCCACGAAGACAGCCGGAGCGCGGGCTACGCGCACGGCGCGCGCTATAGCCACCATTAAGGCTCAGCAGGCCAGCGCATCGGCTACTGCCGCCAGTCAGGCTGCCACGGCCACCACGCTGGCGGCCACGGCCTCGCCCACTCCCCTACCCCCCACCAACACGCCGATGCCCTCGCCCACACCCACCTTCGTGCGCTATCATAAAGTGCTCGACCCCATGCTGGGCGACTTCGTGGCCCGATGCCAGTTCCCGCGTGGACGCCACCGCGTGACTGCTATCGGCTACGACCAACACAACCGCGAGATAACGCGGGACGACGTGTGGGTCGTTGTCCGATAAATATGCCTACCACCGCACCCGCACGTCGCCTACGCGCCGGGTGAGCTTCTGCTCGTCCAGATGCTCCAGAAATGGGATGGCATATTTGCGCGTGGTGCCGAACAAATCCCGCATTGTGGCTACGTTGATCTCGCCCCGCTCGTCTATCACCCTGAGTATGCCCTCGCGCAGTTGCTCGTATGCGCTGCGGCTGTAGTACAGCCCATCGCCCACCTTGACCAGTTCGCCAGAATCGACCAGAGCCGCCACGATCTCCGCATCTACGCCCAGTTCGGCGGGTGAGGGCGGTGAATAGGGGTTTGCGGACAGAGCGCGGCGCAGTCGCTCCACTTGCTCACGCTGAGCGCTTGTGAAGCTCACATGGTGGTCGGGCAGGCGGTAGGTTGTGGCATCCTCGGCTATGAGGCCCCGACCAACCCCAAGCGCCATCACAGCGGCAAACGCCTTTGCCGATGGGACGGCTTGCCCCAGACGGCTGCGCAATTCTTCTTTGCTCATGCCCCGCCGCAGGGGGTGCTGGCGGTGGTAGTGTGCGAGCAGGGTCTGCACGCGCTGCATCAGGTCTTCCCATGCGTCGGTAGACATCACGAGCGCGGAAGACCGGGGGTCGAGCGGCTCGCCCTCGACGCTGTCGGGGCCTGTGGGCGGGTGGTCTTCGGCTCTGGCCGGGGTGTGATTAGGCCTGCCCAGCAGTATGACTTCGTCCCCGGCTATGAGGTCCGCAAGGGCTTGCGTGGCCTGAGCGGGGTCCAGACCGGCTTTCTCTACAATCTGCCGCACTTCCAGCACGGACCTGCCGAGGGCTTCCATAACTAGGTCTTGAGGGGTGCCCTGCTGGAGACGCCGTAGGGTCTGCAAGGTTGGGTCATGGAAGCGCTTGTGGCGGCGTGGGTGGGCATCTACTATCTGGCCGCCCCCTATTGTAAGGCTCGGCGAGGGGCGGCGCACGATATACCGGTCGCCTTTGACCACTGCCACCGGCTGGCTCAGGCGCAACTGGGCCCATGCCGTGCCACCCGGCTCAAGGCGGTCGGTATCGAGCAGGGTTATGCGGGCCTGCGTCTCGGCTGAGCCGGTGAAGAAGTCCAGCAGATCGTTTTGCTCTATGACCACCGGCGAGTGGGGGAGCAGGCTCAGATAGACGTCCACGCGCCCGGTCGGCTCCAGCCAGCCGGGTGTTGTGAGCACCATGCCGCGCTCAAGCTGGTCCACTTCCACGCCCGCCAGATTGACCGCCACGCGGTTGCCGGGGCCTATGGCCTCCACCTTATGTTTGTGGCTCTGCAAGCCGCGTATGCGGCTCTTCAGGCCGATCGGCACAACCACCACTTCCTGCCCGACGCGCAGGCTGCCGTCAATAAGGGTGCCGGTGACTATGGTGCCGAAGCCCTGTATGGTGAAGGCGCGGTCAATTGGCAGGCGCGGTCGGCCTTTATCGGGGCGGGGCTGTGCCTGAGCGAGCAGGTGGTCTATTTGTGCGAGCAACTCGTCCAAGCCTTGCCCGGTGCGGGCCGACACCGGTACGATAGGCGCACCCTGCAAGCTCGTGCCGCTCAGCCGCTCCTGCACCTCCTCTTTGACCAACTCTAGCCACTCGTCGTCAACCAGATCGCGCTTGGTGATGACCACGATGCCCCTGTCCACGTTCAGCAAGTGCAGGATGTCCAGATGCTCAGCGGTCTGGGGCATGGGGCCTTCGTCGGCGGCGATGACCAACAGGGCCGCGTCCAAACCGCCCACCCCTGCCAGCATATTCTTAATAAACCGCTCGTGGCCGGGCACATCTACCACCGACACTTCCCTGCCTGAAGGCAGGGTGAGCCACGCGAAGCCCAGATCAATGGTCATCTGGCGTGCTTTCTCCTCTTGCAGCCGGTCCGGGTCTATGCCCGTGAGGGCCTTTACGAGTGTAGATTTGCCGTGGTCCACGTGCCCGGCGGTGCCGATTACATACATAGTGGCTCAGCGTTCCTCAGGTCTATATTGGCGGGTGGCGACTCAGCTTTTGTGGTTGTGCTGCGGCTGTAGCTCCGGCTCGGGTTGTGCGGAGGCCTGTATAGGGCGCACCTCGGCCAGCGATAGGTTCTGCGTCCAGAAGGCTATCAACCCGGCCACCAGCGTGGTCACAAGCTGGCCCACGTGAAAGATAAGCGCAAACGCCACGGCCAGCTCTTTGTCCACCCCGTAGAAAGCCAGCACTGTCAGACACAGCGCTTCATAAGTGCCCACGTTGCCGGGCAGGGCAGGGATCAACAGGCCAAGGTTGACCACCGAAGTCATGAACAGCAACCCCACAGGACTAACCAAACCGGTAGGGAAGGGGGTGCCGAACGAGGTCAGCGCCGCCCAGAACATGGCCACCACCACCAGCCATACCATCACCGAGATAGTGGCCGCACTGACAAGGGGACCGGGGCTTCTGAACACATGCATGCCGCCTGCGAAAGTGTGCACCAGCCGTATGGCTATCATGCCCAATTTGTCGGGTATGGGCAGCAGGCTCACCAACTTCTCCACCAGCGTGGCTATCCGGCGGTTGTGGGTGTAGAACAGGGCCAGCGCCAGTGTCAGGGCAACCAGCCCGATCCCGGCCGCCCACGCCAGTGGTTCTGGGGCGAACTCGGCACGAGCGATTCCGATGGTCGGGGTGGTAGAAGGCAACAGCATCAGGCTGAGCAGCAGCATCAATAGCAAGGCCAGCCCGTCGAAGGTTTTTTCCAAGACCACCGTAGCGAGCACGGTGGTCTTACGCAGGCCGGTGCTGCGGCTCAGCAGGTACGCCCGCACCAGATCGCCTGCCCGCGCAGGCAGGAAGGCATTGAAGAAGTACCCGGTCATCATCTTGGCGTACAGGCTGAGGGGGTTCTCATACCGACGGAGGTCACGGCCCACCCCCACCCCGGCAACTTCGCCGAGGCTTGGCCTGTTGCCGGGTCCCGGCACGTGCAGCGGGTCGAGTAAGTGCTGCCAGCGCAACGCCATCAAGAAATATGCGGCGAGCATCAACAGCATAGAGAAGCCGAACATCGGCATGTCCACATCTTTGAGATGCGCCCACACCTCGCCCCACTGCACTCCCCTCAGCACGAAGTACAAGCATATGCCGCTCACTATCAGGCCTAGAATGATGCGACGTAGGTTCATGTTGCGCCATGAAGCATGATGTGTAAGATGTAATACAGGGTGCCGCCTATCAAGCCTCACGCCTCGTGCGTAGCACCTGCCAGCCGCCTGAGGTGCACCAGCAGCACGGCTATATCCGCCGGCGTCACCCCAGCGATGCGCGAAGCCTGACCCACAGTGCGCGGGCGGAAGCGAGCCAGCTTTTGCTTTGCTTCGGTCTTCAGGCCGGTTATCTGTTCGTAAGGGAAGTCTTCGGGGATGGACCGCTCTTCCAGTTTGTGCAAGCGCGCTATCTCGGCTTCCTGCCTGACGATATAGCCACCGTACTTAGCGGCTATATCGGCCTGTTGGGCGGCCTCGTCAATCACAGGGTCCGAGAGGTCGAGCTCGGGGAAGAGCGCGCCCAACGCCTCATAAGGTGTGGTCTGCCGGCGCACGTATTCGAGCATGGTGGTGTGGCGACCGGGGGGCGGGGCTTCGAACCCGGCACGCTCCAAACGCTCTCGCACCGCGCCGGTGACAACCCCTTCGGACAGCCGCGACAATGCCTCGCCGATTATCTCATCCTTGCGCATCAACGCCCGGTATCGTCGCTCGCTCACCAGACCGAGCGCATACCCTATGGCGGTAAGGCGCAGGTCGGCGTTATCCGATCGGAGGAGCAGTCGGTACTCGGCGCGGGAGGTCATGAGTCGGTAAGGTTCTCGGTGGTCCATGCTGGTCAGGTCGTCCACCATAACCCCTATATAGGCCAGATGTCTGGGCAGCACCAGCGGGCGGCACTGCTTGATATCGTCTATCAGCCGACGAATAGTGTTATGCAGTTGTTCGCCAACGCCGGTCGGGGCGTGCACCGATAGGGGCTGTGCCACCGACCCCTGCGGCGTAATGCCCAGCCTGCGGCAGTACAGGGCCGCGTTGATGCCGGCCATGATACCCTGCCCACCCGCCTCTTCATATCCCGAAGTGCCGTTGATCTGGCCTGCCAGAAACAGCCCGGCCACGCGTTTGCTCTCCATCCACGTGGTGATTTCGCTCGGCGGCACGGCATCATACTCTACCGCGTAGCCAATGCGCATGATTTCGGCGTTGCGCAGAGCAGGGATAGAGCGTATAAATCGCCACTGCACATCTTCCGGCAGAGATGTGCTGCACCCCTGCACGTATACCTCGTTGGTTCGCCAGCCTTCCGGCTCGAGGAATATCTGGTGGGATTGTTTGTCGGCAAAACGATAAATCTTATCTTCGATGGATGGGCAGTAGCGTGGCCCCACACCTTCTATTTGCCCGTTGAACATGGGCGCGCGATGCAGGTTCTGGCGGATGATGTCGTGCGTTTCGGGCGTGGTGTGCACCAGATAGCAGGCCATTTGCCTGCGCCAGCGGCTCGGCTCCGGTTGGGGGTAGGTGTCCAGCGGCTCAAGCTCGATGGCAGGCACGCGCTCATGGCTGAAATAGAGGGGGGTGGCACTGCCCGGCTGCATCTCGGTCAGTGCGAAGTCAATGGTACGGGCATCTATGCGCGGTGGCGTGCCGGTTTTCAACCGGATAAGTGGGAACGAAAGCTCGCCCAACACCTGTGCCAGTTGCATGGCGGGCGCTTCGCCCGCCCGGCCCGCGGCGGCAGTGAACTCGCCAGAGATGATGCGCCCGCGCAGGAAGGTGCCGGTGGTGAGCACTACAGCGGGCGCCCGGTACTCACGACCGGTGGCGGTGACCACACCCACCACCTTCAGGCGGCGCGATGGGGCTTGCAGAGCCTGTTCGGCGGCCTGCGGCGTATGGTGCAGGGTGGGCGCGATCTGTTCCATGCCTGCCGATGGGTCCAGCGGCTCCAACAGCAGGCCGGCCACGTTTGCCTGCTTGAGGTGCAGGTTGGGTGTGCATTCCAGCACGCTTTTCATGGAGAGGGCGTAGAGCTTCTTGTCGCATTGCGCTCTGGGCACCTGCACGGCAGGGCCTTTGCTCACGTTGAGCATGCGTATCTGGATGGAGGTGCGGTCGGTGTTGCGCCCCATTTCCCCGCCCAGAGCGTCTATCTCGCGCACCACATGCCCTTTGGCCGGGCCGCCCACCGAAGGGTTGCACGGCATCAGGGCCACCGTATCCAGATTGAGGGTGAGCAACAGGGTGCGGTGGCCCATACGTGCCGAGGCGAGGGCGGCCTCGCACCCCGCGTGCCCCGCGCCCACAACTATCACATCGTAGCTGTCAGAATGGTCTTCGCGCCGCATCATGCTACATAATTGTACCAGATTGCCGGCCTGCCCTATAAACCGGACCACGGACCACAAAGGCAGTGCCACTAATAATCGGGGGTCCTCAGGTCATCGGTGGGGATGCGGGGTGTCCCCCACCTACGGGCAGCGGGCGGGTGGGTATGGGGCAAGAATAGAAATTTGGAGACGTCTGGGGTCTGGCCCTCTATCGCTTCGCATCCGCTTGTGCCGCCATCTGTGACGGGGTCCGTGGGAGGGAGAAATAGAACGTGCTGCCTTTGCCTTCGATGGACTCCAGCCACATGCGGCCACCATGTCGTCGCACGATGTTGTGTGAGATATACAGGCCAAGGCCCAGACCACTCCGGTGGGTGCGCACGTTGCTCGCACGGTAGAAGCGCTCGAAAATGTGCGGCTGCTGTGTGGCGGGGATGCCCACCCCATAGTCACGCACGCCGATGACCGCCTCTTCGCCGTCCACCAGAACGCTCACGTCTATTTTTCGGCTGTCGCCTGAGTATTTGACGGCATTCTGCACAAGATTAGTGATGACCTGCTCGATGCGATGCCGGTCGGCGTGGACCATCACGGGATCGGCGGGCAGGTGCAGGTTGAACGCGAATTCGGGCGCGGTCAACTCCAGACTGCCCACCACCTCGCGCACCAATTCGACCAGATCGAACTCTTGCAGGTCGAATTCCAACTCGCCGCTCTCCATTCTGGATACGTCGAGCAGTTCGTTGACCAATCTGGTCAGACGGTTGGACTGTTCGACGATAATGCCGAGGATGCGCACCAGCCGGTCGTTACCCGCTTCGTGTGCGGTTTTGACGCCTACCTGCGCATAGCCCTTGATGGCGGTCACGGGCGTTTTCAGTTCGTGGGAGGCGAGGGCGATGAACTCATCTTTTTGTCTGTCGAGCAGATACCGCTCGGTGACGTCAATCACCACACTCAGGATGCCTACTACCTGACCGCTCGCGTCGCGCACGGGGCGCATATGCACATCGTAGTAGTGCACCCTGTCGTCGTGGGCGGGTTTGAGCGCCATGCCAGCGAGGTCAACGGACTCACCAGCCAGCACCCGCAGGTGAAGGTCTTCCCGCTCGCGGGCTGAGGGGGCAACCTCATAGATCAGCCTGCCACGGGCTATATCGGGGTCTATGCCCATAATGCGTGCCCACATGGCGTTGAAGTCCACGATGTGCCGCTCGGCATCGCCCAGCACCAGACCGACGGGCGCGGCCTCGAATATGGCGCGTAATACGGCATTGCGCTGCTCCAACTGCTGGCGGGCGCGCACCTTCTCGGTTACCTCGATGCTGGCGATGATCACCCCTTCTACTTGGCCGTCTGAAGCGAGCAGGGGCTGTACGAAACCGTCTATATAGATCCCATCCGGGTGTGTGCGGTCCTCATAGTAGAACTCTCGTATGTGCATGGACTGGCCCGTTCGCAGCGCATAATCAATTATGGCCTGACCCTGCGCGGCGAAGGCCGGGTCCATAATCTCGCCGTATGTGAGCCCAATCACCTCTTCTCTTTTGCGACCGCTGAACTGTTCCCATGCCTGATTCACCAGTATTATCCGGCCCGCTCTATCAACGATAGATATGGCGATGTCGATGTTGCTGACCGCATAGGCCAGACGGTCGTACTCGCTCTTGAGCGTTTCCGCGTAGGCTCGCACCTGATTCTCGAGGTGCTTACGCTCGGTGATGTCTTCGGAGATGGCAATGGCCTGCCGTGTGGTGCCGTCGTAGCCGAAGATGCTGATTTTAGAGAGGAATACCCGCTCGTGCCCATCGTGATAGCGGAATATGAGCTCTTGTTCGGGTGGCGGCGTGCCGGTCCAGATGGCGTGTTGGAGGGGCAGTTCGTCTTCCGTATACACGCGGCCATCGGGGTGCAGTATGGTGAACTTCTCGGAGACGGGACCGGGGGTGACAGTGGGCGCCTCGAACTGTTGTTGGCCGGTGCGGTTGATAAGCACCCACCGGAACGTGCGCAGCTCTGGTTCGCCTTCGGCCACGAACACCCCCACGGGCAGTTCCTCGAGCAGGCGAGACAGGCGGGCGCGCTCGGAT
Source organism: Chloroflexia bacterium (assembly GCA_034437815.1). Lineage (GTDB taxonomy): Bacteria > Chloroflexota > Chloroflexia > QHBQ01 > JADMIH01 > JADMIH01. The sequence goes on from DAOTTC010000057.1 coordinate 38,410, forward strand.
TCGGCCTCTTCGTACAGTTGGGCGCGCTCCAGAGCCGCGCCGACGTAAGTAGAAGCGGTGCGCAGCAGCTCTCTTTCAGCGGTGGTAAGCTCGCGGTGCTCGTCAAGCAGGTAGGAGAGCACACCCACGACCCGATCGTGCAACAGCACGGGCACCAGCACCGCGGTGTGCGCTTTCTCCACAGCCAACACTTTGGCGACGAGCGGGGGCGCATCGTCGGAGTGGACCACCACGATATCCTTGGTTTCACGCGCCCGGTTGTGGCCGGAGAGCACATCATGCAACAATCGGTCGGCTAACCGGCACGTCTCCTCTGTGTAACCTCGGTATGCTACCATCCGAAATCTGCGACTGTGGTCATCTGTAAGGACCACACACCCACGCCGTGCGCCCATTATCGCGAGCACGCCATCAAGGGCCGCTTCACATAAGCGGTCTGCCGTGTTCAGGTTCAACAGTCGAGTGGCAAGGTCGTTCAGCGCCTGTAGGGCCGCATTGCGTCGGGCCAACTCTTCCTGCATGGTGTGGAATTCGGTGCGCGGTTCCAGCGTCAACACCGCGCCCTGTGGTTTGCCGCCCCGCATTATGGGCGCACTGCTGACCAGCACGTATTGAGGGGGTTGTGACGGCAGGCGAGCCACCAGTTCGACATTGTGGCAGACCTGACCTGTTTCGAGCGTTCGGCTGAAAGGGAGTTGAGACACAGAGAGGGGTTTGCCGTCAGCGCTGTACAGATGGTTTAACACCGGGTGCGTGTACAGGTTCATGCCTGTGGTGATCTGGCCCGGCCACAACTGTTCCAGAATGCGGTTGGTGTAGCGCACCACCCCGGACGCATCCACTATCATAGCCGCATAGGGCATGGCTTCGAGGACGGCCTGAATTGCCTCTATATCCATAAGGTCGGTTCCATACTCGTGCGAAGCGCTCATGTTGCACCGGCCTGAACAATATCTGCTATGTATGCCGTGTATGCCACGGACCGGGACGGACCGGGGTAAAAATCAGAGCATCGTACCGGTGGGTGCTTCCATAATAGTAACATATCGCACCGCGTTATGGTAGTCCGGGGGGAAAAGGGGAAGCCGGGAGCTACGTAAGAGCGCAGACGGGCTGCCCGCGCTCATAGCGCACCTGATGCCCAATTAGAAGTAGCTTTTGGTGGTTAATCTCTGGCGATTGGCGATTGCTATCGCCCTCGCGCGATGCGGGGGTGCCAGTCCAGTCGGTCGAGCACGGCACAGAGGGCGGCGCTCATGAGCAGGTCGTCGTGGGTAGCGCGGTCCTGCACGCCCCATCTGAGGAGTTTGCCGGGGCCGCCGCTCACCTGCGAGCCGCACGCCTCCACCTGTGCCCAGAACAGAGCGGTGTCGGCCTCGCCATCCTCGGCGTACTCTTTGTAGCGCCCGCCGTCCACCACACCGAGGAAGTCCCAGCCGAGTTGCGACTTGCTGTGCGCGGTGAATACGAAAGGCACCACCTGCCCCGGCAAGGCTCGCTCCAGAAAGCCTGCCAGCCCTGCGCCCACCCCGGTGGCATCAACCACCAACCATCGCGCCGCCCACACGTTGCGGGCCAGATCGATGAGGGTCGCGTATAGATGTGGGTGGGGGATACCCACCCACATGCGCCTATCCACCACCCGGTACGATGGGCGCATGACCAGCGGGTCGTCTAGCCCCGACAGGTCCACCTGCACCACGGTGAGCGCGGTGGCATCTCGGTGCCCGGCCACCACCGCGTGGCCTGCCTCTGCTAAGTCGGGGGTAGGTCGAGCCTGATATTCGTCCGCACCCGCCACATCTACCAGCAGCGCATACACGTGGCCGTGGGTGGCCGAGCGCCGGCGTGGGTGGTCGCCCCGCATGAGAGCGCGGCGCGCCGGGTTGAACAGGCGGCCCCCTTCGTCCAGCTCTTCCAGAAAGTATTCGGTGCGGATGAAAGGGTGGTCTCTGCCGAACTGGGCAATGCGGGCACGCACCTGTTCGCCATAACGGGGCACGCACCGCGCTACCTCTTCCCAGCCCACCTTGAACACGCGCCTCACCCCATCTTTGCGCTCCAGCTCGCTCAGATAAGCCATCTGACGGGCCAGCAAAGTGGTAGAGGTCCACACCGTGCCCGCGAATACCTGAGTGGCGTGGAAAGCCACACCCATAGGGTCGAATACGGCATCCCATCTGCCGGGGGCAACCTCCTGAGCCTCGTTGCACGCCAGCAGGAGCGAAGCGGTCTCGCCGCGAGCCTGCGCCAGCGGATTGGCCGACAGGAAGCTGCACACCGCCCTGCCCACCCTGACGGCGTATCCATCGCCACGAGTGCGCGTGTGCAAACAGGCGTCTACAGAGGCCAGCCTGTCGAGCAGTCTGCGCCTGCTGATGGCCGACTGCGGCCTGTAGGTGGGGTTGACCACCACAATAGAGCCGCCGCGCAGGTTGTAGCGACACAGCAGATAGGCCTCGAGTTGGGCCAGCATTTCGTCCTTGCCCGACTGGCGCGAGAACACCACCGCAAACTGTCTGCCCTCGCCGCGCACCACCGAGCGCACGATGTGCGCCGCTACCACCGCCTGATATTCGCGCAACTTTCGTTCCGGCCAGACCAGCCTTGAGAAGGCCTGCACGTCCTCCATTATGGCGCGCAATGGTTCGGTCATCGTCTGCCGCTCACCTGACTAGTTTTAGGAGCAGCTCCATGATGATGGCCCCAATCACCAGCCAGAGCAGGGTGTTGACCCTGCCCCTGACCTCGTTCACGCTCTCTCGCAGGTCTTCCAGCATATGTCGGGTCATCAGTTCATAGACCGAGCGGGGCCGGTCGTCAACGGTGGCATCGCCAACCCCATCTACTACCACAGGCATATCAACCCGCTGCCGCCTGCGCGTACCCGCACATGGTGTGCCGAAATGTGAGGTACTCCGCCTGTATTGCCGGCGGCCCACGACTCTTATGGCGGATGGGCTGACGCCTGTGCCTGTACCTGTGCCTGTGTCTATACCGGCATGTGCGTCCAAGTCCACAGCCAACCCTCCGTTCGTATCACGCTATTCACACTCCTATTGCTACTTCAGGGCACAGCCCTGCTCGGCCTTCCCTTCCCCAACATCTTGCATGAACATACATTATGTCAACCAAGCCTTGAAAGACAGTAGTGGAGACCCCTGTGGTCTGTGGTCGCCCCCACCCGATTGCAGGGCCTGTGCATGTTCAAGAGGTATCAGGCCTCCTGTTCTTCGCCCAACCCCATCTCGCACAGCACGCGGTCCAGACGGGCCTTGATGGTGGTGATGTCGCGGTCGGCGGCGGCCAGCTTATCGCGGGCAAGAAGCGCCCTGATGAGGGCATGGCTGAGGCGGGCCACCAGCGCGCCCACCTTTGCCAGATTGGCGGGTTGGCCCTCTGCCCTCTGCATGCCCTCGCTGGCCTGCTCCAGCGAGGCACAAAGCACCTCGATCACCCGTTCAAGGTGACCCTGACCAATGCGTGGGTTGTGCGCCGCTCGACAGGCATGGACGCCGCCCCCCTTGCTCACATCGCCCCGGTCGGTGTCGGCAGCCTCGGTCGCGCCACAGCCGCCCATGCTTTCCTCCTTTCGTATGTGTGTCCAAGCGGGCACTCACTACACCGTGGATCTGAGCGCTTACCCATTATGTTAAGGACTTGGGAGTACAGTTTTTGGACGAGCAGTCGGATCCGCTCCCACCAACGTCACAATTGAGCTGGCGTTCCGTTACAAAAATAAGCGAGCACGACAAAGGAGGTGAGAACTGATGAGCACTGCCAACCTTTTATGGACCATATTGGTGATTGTGCTGATCCTATGGTTGCTTGGCTTTCTGGCGAAAGTGGGGGGTGGCCTCATCCACATTCTGCTTGTGATCGCGGTGATCATCCTTATCTACAATCTGCTCACGGGCCGCAGAACCCTGTAGTGCGACGTATTGCGACAGAGATGACAAATAAATAAGTAACCAATGAAGGCGCCGGTTGGACGAAAACGTGGGGTTCTGCAAAGCTGTCAGCTCAGCAACTTACCGACTCCGCATTACGCCTTACGTCTGACGCTCTCAATAGCCGATGTGATGAGTGCCATGATGTGCTGTCGGGCGGTGGGGTTTTGAACGAAATCGAATTCATCCGTGGCTACCGTGAGGAGTGGAGAATCCGCATAGGTGGCAAAGAAATCTTCATACACCTTAGAGAGTCGCTCTATATAGGCGCGGCGCATCTCGCGCTCGAACCACCGGTCGCGCTGGTAGATACGATTCATGAGAGTGTCCACCGAAGCACGCAGGTACACCGTCAACTGCGGCTTGGGAACGCGTTCTGAGAGCGCATCGTATATCTGTTCGAACAGGGTCCACTCGTCGCCGGCAAGGTTCATGCCGGCAAACAGCTTGGTCTTGGCGAACATATAGTCGCACACCAGATCGCCCTTCTCGACTGCGGGTAGCACCTCATCGCGCTGTTGCCTGTATCTGTTCAGGAGGAAGAACACCTCGGTCTGGAAGGCATAGCGCTCCGGGTCGGCGTAGAACTTGCTGAGAAAGGGGTTCTCCTCGAATTGCTCGAAAAGCGCCGGTATGCCGAGCTGCTCGCTCATCAGCCGGGTGAGGGCGGTCTTGCCCACACCGATTGGGCCTTCGATGACAAGATATACGTGGGGCATGGCCTTAAGGTGCCTCCGCTCCATCGGGGTGTATGCGCAACAACGTGACCTCTTCGCGCGTGAGTTGAAGGGCGTCCAGCATAGTGAGAAGCTTGTTGTTTATCATGATACGGTCGCGGCGTGTGGCGATCCTGCGGTCGCAGTCTTCAACAATAGCGTGCATATGCTCTCGCAGTATGTGGATTTGCGAGCGGTCGGTGGCATCTTCGGCTATTTCGGCCAGCACGTCGAGCAACTTGAGCACCACGCTGGCATCACCGCTGCCATATCGCCGCACCTGATCGAAAGCCTGAGACATCATGCTTTCGAAGCTCGGCACTTCGGCGACAATGCGCACCTTACCCGTGGCGTCACAATGCAACTGTGTGGGCGATTGGCGTTGTACGACCTGCCTCAACACGCCGCCCACTTGATTGAGGCTCATAATAGCCGTGTTGGGGTCGTTGATGGCCGGTGAAAGGGCCTTGATGGCAATATCCGACAGGAGCAACACCCCATATTGGGGGTCTTGAAACAGGGTGCGATGCGGGCCGAGCACGAAGCTGTATCGGATCTGCTCACACACTTCGTCGGTAGCCCGTTGCATGGGACTGACTGCCGCGATGGTTTCTCCCTTTATTGCGAAATTGCCGGGGCTTTTGGTGAGCACGACGAGCAGATCGTGCTTGGAAGCCACCTTCATGAGCAGGTCATAATCTACCATCTGGATGTAGCCGGTGGCAACGGCGTGCACCTCTCTCATGGTGGCGGGGTCTACGGCGAGCATGTTGTCGTAGACGTGCGGAGCTATGCCTGCGGGGGGCCGGACAGAAGGCGGTTGCCGGTCGGGTGAGGAGGAGCCGGGGGTTGCGCTTGCACCCGCCTCATACGAAGGGCGCTCGGGTTTTGGGCGTGGCGGGAACAGCATTTCGACTGCATGGTTGGTCGCCGCGCCCACGCGCTGAATTATGTGGTAGGCCTGAATGGATTCGGCGATATGGTGGATGAATAGGATGAACAGGCCCAGATCGGCAAGGGCCAGCAACAGCGCCATGCTCACCGACAGCACGGGCACGAAGGATGTGTCCTCCAACCGCACCGTTCGCAACACCAGCAGGCAATATACGAAGCTACCGAGCAACACCCCTAACACCACCTGATTGGTGTTGTCATCCATGAAGTTGTGCAACACACGTGAAGCATACTGGCTGGAGGCGAACGAGAATACCACTATGGTGAACGAAAAGGCCACACCCGCAACTGCCAGCACCGAACCCGCTATGGTGGACAGCATATCGCGCGCCCCCTCAGGCCCGGCTTCAAGCACCACAGGCAAAGAGGCCACGTGCTGATAGCTTATGTGCCTGTCGAGCCATATCATCAGCAGGGCTAGCCCTACAGATAGCAGTACCAGCACCGACGGCACGAACCACAGGCTGCCCTGTATGCGCTCCCATGCCCTACCAAGCCTCAGGAACATATCGAAGTTCTCCTGTTGTGCCTTTCCTGCTATAATAGCATGAATGCCTTCTGACGACAGCAAGGATTGAGATAGGTGGGATAGAGATAAGATAGGGGTAGGGCCGCGCCCTTCCCTTATTCAGTGCCCGACACTCAATCCTCAACATTCTCTGCATCCTTGGGATTTTGGGGAAGGTGGCAATGTCTGTGGCGGTGTTATCGGTTTTCAATTTATCCAAATCATACAATATACATCAGGTGTTTGAGGGCGTAACCTTCAGTGTGAACGCGGGCGAGCGCGTGGCGTTGGTGGGGCCAAACGGGGCTGGCAAGAGTACCTTGCTTCGGATTATCGCCGGACAGGAAATGCCCACGTCGGGCAGCGTCATCAAGGCCCGGGGGGCGCGTGTGGTGTACGTGCCTCAGGAGGCGGCCTCCGCCCTTGGCGATGCCACCCGGCAACCGGCACCGGCAGGCCCCGAGGCCGCACCGGCCTTCTCACCCGACGATACGTTGTATCGGTCCATGCTGGACGCGGGCGGCCCGCTGCGAGCCATGCAAGCCCGGCTACGCGATCTGGAGAGCCGCATGGCCCATGTGGAAGACTACCCCGACCGGTGGGAGCAATTGATGAAAGAATACGAGGAGGTCACCCACCGCTTCGAACTGGCCGGTGGTTACGAGATGGACCACCGCATCGAGCAGGTATTATCGGGCCTTGGTTTCAACAGGGACCAGTTCGACCAACCGCTCAACACCCTGAGCGGTGGACAGCGCACGCGGGCGGCGCTCGCTCGCGCCCTCATCGCCGACCCCGACATCCTGCTGTTGGACGAGCCGACCAACCATCTGGATGTAGAGGCCATCGAGTGGTTGGAGGGCTTCCTGCTACAGTGGAAGGGCACTTTGCTGGTGATCGCCCACGACCGACGCTTCCTCAACAGGGTGACCACGCGCACTCTGGACATGGAGTTCACCCGGCCGAGGGCTTTCACATGGTATTCCAAGGGGGGCGAATTGCGCGAGGGGGGTGAGATACAGGCCTTCAGCCGCCTGCAAGACTACCCGGCCCCGTACGACAGATACCTCGAATTGAAAGCCGAACGCTACGATCGATTGCTGGAGGAGTACGAAGCCCAGCAGGAGACCATCAGCCGCACATGGGATTTCATCAGGCGCTACAAGGAAGGTCAGAAGAAGCGTCAGGCGTTTGGCCGCCTCAAAAGGCTTCGCCGACAGCACAACGAGGGGCTGTTGGAGCCGCCAGCCGAACGTGCGCAGATGCGCATGACCCTGCGGGCCCACGTGCGCTCGGGCAGGAGCGTATTCGAGGCAGAGGATCTGGTCATCGGCTATCGCGCCGCTGCCGGTGGGGATGTTGTGGTGCTCGCACGCTGCCCCGATCTGGAGATAGAGCGGGGCGAGAGAGTGGCGCTGATAGGGCCGAACGGGGCAGGCAAGACGACGCTGCTGAAGACCATAATGGGCGAGGTGCCACCTCTGGCAGGACATATTGAAGTAGGGCACAACGTGCGCATCGGTTATTACTCGCAGACCCACGAAGGCCTGAACGCCGACCACACGGTGCTCGAAGAGGTACGATCGGTGCGCAACATGACGGAGGGGGCGGCACGCGACCTGCTGGCGAAGATGCTGTTCACGGGGGACAGCGTGTTCAAGAAGGTGGCCGACCTGAGCGGCGGCGAGAGGAGCCGCGTGGCCCTCGCCAAACTCATGCTCACCGATGCCAATTTCCTGATGCTGGACGAGCCGACCAACCACCTCGACCTCGATTCGCAGGAGGTGTTGACCGGCGTGCTGTCCGCATACGACGGCACAATCCTGTTCGTGTCGCACGACCGGGCCTTCATAGACGACTTAGCCACGCAGGTGTGGTCGCTGGAGGGCGGTCGGCTCATGGTGTGGTACGGCAACTATTCAGACTATGTGGCAGAGAAGGCCCGTCTGCAACAGTTGGAACGGCAGGGCGCTCAGGTGGACGGGGCGGGGCGGCATGAGCGTGGACGTAGTGGGGCGCATATCAAAGCCGACACGCGCGAACAGAGCAAGACCGCCAGACGACAGGAGCGAGCCGCCGAGCGCCAGCGCCAGAAGTTGGAGAAGCGTCGGCAGGAGGCCGAAGCGCGGGTCTCCGAACTGGAGGCCCGCCTCAACGCCATATCCGATGCGCTTACCGCCGCAACACAAGCCCGCGACTTGGACGAAATAGTGCGTCTGGGCACCGAATACACCCGTCTGGAAGCTGAGCTGGACAGGGCCTACGACGAATGGCAACAGGTGGAGGAGCAGATCTCCGGGCCTGCTCCTGATCACTTGATGGCCGGCCCAGATACCCAGTCGTAGCCTATCTGTGGGTCGTCGTGTGGGATGCGACCCTCTTCTTCGGGGTTATACACGCTCGAGGTGACGTATATCAGGTGGGCCGTACCACCGATCGCCTTGCAGCCGTGCGCCACTCCGGGGGGTATCTTGAGCACTTTGTGCCCGTGTTCGCCACCCATGAACAATTCCTGAAGCACCCCCTTCGTGGGCGAGTCGGGCCGCATATCGTATAAGGCCACCTTGAGCACACCCACCGGCACGTACCACCAATCTACCTGAGTCTTGTGTATGTGCCATGCCTTAGCCACGCCGGGGTGCATCATGGAGTGGCTCAACTGGGCGAAGCCCTCGCCGAAGAATGGGTCGGTGACGCGGATTATCTCTCGGAAGAACCCGCGCTCGTCCGGGTGGGTTACCAGTTCTTTGATTTCCACACCTTGTATACTGGGCATAGAGCTCTCCTGTTTCAATCGGTGTTTGTGCTGCACCACTGGTTCCCTCTACCCAAGTGAGAGGGCAAGAAGGACCCGCACGCCTCCGGCTTATGGCTCTCCCGCGCCTAATTGGCGCAAGATAGGGGGCAGGTCTCGCATGAGGTTGGAGTTGGCGAGCACACGACCGGCGCCGGCCATCCGTGCGCGGCGGCGGGCTTGAACGTCCATGTGGGGCCCAAACGCCACAACGGGTATGCCCTGCTCGGCGGCATCGCGGATGGTGGGCTCCCAATCTCCGCGGGTGGTCAGGTCTACCACTAGCATGTCTATGCGGGGCACGTCGCCCGCAGGCAGGGCCTCACCGGGCCTGAGGGTCACAAAGCCAAGCCCGGCGGCCCGTACCATGTTCTGCAACCGCACACCGAACATCAGGTCGGTGCAGAGCAAGGCCACCATCCGGGGGCCTGCCGTCGCGCCTGTGCCGTGCTTTTCGTGGTGCTCCATCGCTATTCGGCCCTCGATCGCGTTATACATTATATACCTAGTGCATATTCATACAAGATGTCGCGGGGAAAGGGAAGGCCGCGGAGGGCACAGCCCTTCTCAAACCCCTCCTACTTGATAAACACAGCCAGTTATCTGTAATAATTAAGGAGGTCGGTTGGCTAGCCGTGGGCACCCCGTGGTCTATCCGGGGCATGCCCGGCAAACCTTTTTAGCAGAATCCAAGTGCATGCGTCAAGCGCATGCCCCACCGGTAAGTGGAACCTGAGTAGAGCCCAAGTAGAATCCCAAGCACAGGCATCTTGAGAGCGGGTTATGCCACTTTTTACGCCTGAGGAGTGCACGCTTTGAAAACTTCTGTTGGTTCGAGGGGTCACCGCAAGCCGCACAGCGCGATAGAGCGCACAGAAGAGCAGGGCAGGTACCTGTCGGCCATCGATTCTGTGTCCGCGGCCATAGTGTCGGCGCTGTCCACGGACGAACTGCTCGATATCGCCCTTGAGCGCACAGTGCAGGTGACCGGGGCAACGGCTGGCTCTATGTATTTCCCCCGTGCCGATGGCGACTGGGAGCTGTCGGTGGGATATAACCTGCCGGAGGAAATCCGGTCCGAACGTGCTGTTCTCAGCAAGGACGGCCCCGCGCTACGGTTCATCATAGAGCAGGGTGGCGCGGCTACGTGGACCGAGCGTGTGGACGAGCCGCCTCAGTACATCTCACCTGCCAGCAAGCGGGCGGGCATCCAATCGTGGGCAGCCGCCACGCTGACGTCCGGCGAGAATGTGTTCGGCATATTGATCCTGTACAGCCGTGAATACGATGCGTTCGGCAAACTCCAACTCGAACTGCTGCGCGTGATCGGGCAGTTTCTGGGGCTGGCGCTGGCGAATACCGTGGCCCACGCCCGCGCATACCTGCACGTTGACGCGCAATTACAGCACCGGGTGGCCGAACTGGAAGCGGTGCTCGCCAGCATGTCAGATGGCCTGATCATATGCGACCAAGAGGGCAAGATAGTGCGTGTCAATACGGCGGCAGCGCGCATACTGAGGCGCAATGCGGACAGCCTGCTGGGGCAGTCGGTGCTGTCTGATGAGTGGAACCGCGTGCTCGACGAGTCCGGCACGGGCGCAAATGCGCACGGCAGGGGGCCATTCACCAGAGCCCTCGTGGACGGTGAGGTATCGGTCAAGTGCCCCATCGAGATGAATGTGGGTGACCAAATGCGTGTGCTCAGCGTAAGCGCATCGCCCGTGCGCCGGGCAGACGGCAGGTCGGGGGCGGTGGCGGTGATACGCGATATCACCGAAGAGCACAGGGCCGATCAGATGAAGGAGGAGTTCCTGAGCATCCTGTCGCACGAGTTGCGCGCCCCCCTCACGGTGATCAGCGGCTACGCACAGGTGCTGGGCCGGCGTCTCAGGCAGAAGGAGATGCCTGAGGAAGCCGCGTACTGCGACCTGATAAAGGAGCATTCGCAGAGGATGGCGAGCATGGTAGGCGATCTGGTGGATTCCGGCAGGCTAGAGTCGGGGCTGTTGCCGATAGAGAAGTTGCCAGTGAAGATCGAGGGGTTGGTGGAGAGCGTGGTCAACCGCATCACCAGAGATGTGCTCAGCGCGACCGGCAACATCACCATCTCCACCCATATCGAGCCTGACCTGCCAATGGTGATGGCGGATATGCGGCGCATAGATCAGGTGCTGACCAACCTGTTGACCAACGCCATCAAATATTCGCCGGGCGGGGGTAATATAGAGGTGGCCGTGCAGAGGGTCAGGGCAGAAGGCTCGCCGGGGAAATGGGAAGAGGAAATAAAGATATCGGTGACGGATCAGGGCATCGGCATACCACCGGAAGAGCGCAGGCGCGTTTTCGAGCGTGCGTTTCGAGGGGTGAGGGCCAAAGCCATCAGCGCGCAGGGGCTGGGGCTGGGGTTGTACATCAGCAAGCTGGCTGTAGAGGCGCATGGGGGCCGCATAAGCGTGGAAGAAGGCCCCGGCGGCGTGGGCAGCAGGTTCTGGTTCACGTTGCCCGTTAATGAGAAAGCGACCGACGCATAATGCTGACAGAAGTACCCGACATCTTGGATGAACAGCAGGAGCGGATTCGCACCGCCGAGCGTGAGGTCTTGCAACAGCTTCAGGAAGCCCTCCAACCGCTCGAACCGGACTCGGGTGACCTGCACGCGCTACGGCAGGCCGAAGCCGACCTAGAGGAGCTTTTCCTGCTGGTGATCGTGGGCGAGTTCAACTCGGGCAAGTCCGCGCTCATCAACGCGCTGCTTGGGGCCGATGTGCTCCCCGAAGGAGTGACCCCCACGACAGCCTCGATCAATTTACTGCGCTTCGGTGAACAGCCCGCCGAGAGGCAGGTGGCCGATTTTGTAGTCGAGCGCACCTATCCCGCTGCCTTCCTGAAAGAGATCAGCATAGTGGACACGCCGGGCACCAACGCTATCATCAGGCGGCATGAGGAATTGACCCGCAATTTCGTGCCCCGCTCGGATCTGGTGTTGTTCGTGACTTCAGCCGACCGGCCGTTCACCGAGTCGGAGCGGGCGTTCATGGGGACGATCCGCGAGTGGGGCAAGAAGATCGTGCTGGTGCTCAACAAAATCGACCTCCTGCAGAGCCAGCAAGATCTCGACCGCATTGTGCACTTCATTCAGGAGCACAGTCTGGCCCTGCTCGGCCAGCAACCGGAGATATTTCCGGTGTCGGCACGGCTGGCAAAGAAGGCGCGCGCCACGTCTGCGTTCACCGAGCGCGACGCGCTGTTGCGGGCCAGCCGCCTCGACAGATTGGAGCAGTACATCTTCGCCACGCTGGATGAAGCCGCCCGCATCCGCCTGAAGCTGTCCACCCCTCTGGGCATAGCCGAGCGCATCCTCGGCAAGTACCGCGCCGTGGCCGAAGAGCAGCTCAACGTGCTGGCCGAAGATTTCAAGACGGTAGAAAACATCGAGGCGCAGTTGGAGCTTTACTCGCAGGACATGAAGCGAGAGTTCACCGGGCGCATATCTCAGATAGAGAACATCATCTATGAGTTGAAGGAGCGGGGCGATGCCTTCCTCGAAGACACACTGCGCATTGGACGCCTGCGCGACCTGCTCAATTCAGACAAGATACAGCGCGAATTCGAACAACAGGTGATCGGAGACACCGCCCGGCGGGTGGATGAAGCCACCAACAGCCTGATTGACTGGATGGTGAGCCAAGATTTGCGCCTGTGGCAGTCGGTGAGCGAGTACTTGAACCGGCGCAGGCAAGCGGGCCTCGCCTTGCAACGCAAAGAGGATGTGATAGGTGAGATAGGGGGGCAGTTCGCGTATAACCGAGAGGCACTGTTGAGATCGGTGGTGCAGGAAGCCCGGCGGGTAATCGAAGGGTACGACCGAGACGAGCAGGCCGCCATGATAGCGCAAGATATGCGCTCTGCTGTGGGCCAGATGGTGCTGGCGGGCAGTTTTGCCACCCTTGGGGTGCTGGTAAGCCTCGCCATTTCCAGCGCGCTCATAGATATCACGGGTATAACCGCCGCTCTGGTGTCGGGGGCCATTGGCCTGTTCATCCTGCCATACCGCAAGCGCAAGGCTCAGGAAGAGTTCAGGGAGCGCACCCTGCAACTGCGCGAAAAGCTGATCGGTGCCATGACCCACCAGTTCAACACCGAACTGGCGCGATCGGTGGAGCGCGTGCGTGATGCCATCGCCCCTTACACTCGATTTGTGCGCCTTCAGCAGGAGCGCATCAGCACCGCCGACGCCCGCCTCGCCGATATCGAGCGCGCCATCGGCAGACTCAGGGCGCAGATAGAGGCCATTGGTCGGTGAGACCAGACGGCTAATAGCATGCCCGGTGGCCCTTGGTGTGCTTGGTGTCTTGGTCTTGATGGTTAATCCATGCGACTGCTCTGAGAACCGGAAACACCCCAGCACTCCCTGTATTTATCGCCTTTGCTCGGATAGGTGGTATAAATGGACCGGGCCGGCGATCGCCGGGGATAGCGGAGGACAGCGAAGGGTGGCTGAGGGCTTTCCTCAGGCCACCCTTTGCCCTGATCGTCAAGCAGGCGGAAGAAGCGGGAACCGCCGGTTGTCAGTTGTCAGAAGTCGAACACCGCCGTATAAGGTTGGTCCTTCGCCCTGATCTGGATGTCGTCCTGATTGTCGTCCGGTATGTCGGGCAGGTCAACGTTCATTACGAAGGAGCCACTGGCGTCGGTCACGGTCCTGCCCAACACACGTGGGTCTTGGCCTTCGATGTTGAGGGTCAAGATGATTTCGGCGTTGGCCGGCCAGTTGGTGCCGCGTGCCGTGAAAGTGTTGGATCTGGGCACGGTTTTGACCATATCGGTGATGGGCAGGTAACGTACGGAATATTGGTGGCCGCCGACGGCAATGGCCTGCACGCCGAGATCGGTGCGACCCCACCAAGGCGCGCCCGCGTTGAAGGTGATATTGAAGGTGCCGTTGTTTCTGACGGTGGCGCTTCCGACCTGAACGTTCACAGTGCCATCGGCAGAGATCACGCTGAGGTTGACCACACTGCCGGGCTGCCAGCCTTCGCCTTTCACCCAGTAAACGATGGGGCCTCGATCAGCGCGGTAGCTGTTCACGGTCAGGGGCAGTCCGGCAGGCACTATCCTGCCGCCTGAAGCTACGACCCACACGGGGGTGGTGGCTGTGGGACCGTTGGCCGCCACGGCGGTCAGGGTGAGTTGCCCTGCGTTCTGCCAGCGCGGTCCAAGTGCTAAGTTCACCGAGAAGTTGCCAGCGGCGTCTGCCTGAGCCTGCGCTATCCATTCGTCTACACCGGTGCGCCCTACGCCGATGGATACGAGCGCGCCACCCGGCCACCTGCTGCCGCTCACCGTAGCCACCTGACCTATGGCCAGCACGTTGGGGCTGATGGCGACGGTGGCATTAGAGGGGCGTGGGGTGGCCGTGGGTTGGCCGGTGATATAGTAAGGCACTTCCAGACGGATGGTGCTCTTGGACTCGGAGGCCATCAGCCTCACCTCGCTGCGGGTGCTGTACTGTGGGTCGAGCCACACTGCAACCGAGAAGTTGCCTGCGCCATCGGTGGTTATGAGGTTAGGCAACCACGCTTCGGTGGAACTGCCCACAGCCCTCGTGCCGATGCTCAACGGGCGGTTGGGGGGCCAACTGTAGCCGCGCAGGGTGACGTACACCCCGGCAGGCCCGCGGTCGGGTGTTACCTGAAGGCCGGGCTGGGCGATCACGGTCAACCTGTAGTCGGTGGTGGCCTTGAGGCCGCCGTCGGCTGTTGCCACTACCGTGAACTGCGCGCCCACCGGCCGATTGCCCACCGGCAGATTAGCGTCGAAAGTGCCCGAAGCGTTGGTCTCGGTCCTGATCACCCACTGCATCTCGCCCGTGGTGAAGTAGAAGCCCAGATTGACCGCAATGCGGGCGGGGAAGCCTTCGCCTCGAACCCGCACGACCCCGTTGGTGACCACTTCGAGGGGACCAGCGGCGATGGTGGGATTGTAGTTGAGCCTGTAAGGGTGGGTGGCGCGCACTGCACCGGCGTTGGCGCTCGCCACGATATTTACTTCGCCCAGCACAGCCGCATCGGCGGGCAGGGTTATCCTTGTGCTAAAGGTGCCATCGGCCCTCGCAGCCGCCGTGGTTATGCCTCGGAAGTAATTGGCGGACGGCTTTTCAACGCTTATGAGCACGGCAGAGTGCGCCGGGAAGTTCCTGCCCGATACGGTCAGGGGGGTGGTGGCATCGCCCTGAGCAGGCTCCACCGTTATGGCGGCCTGAGCCGCAGGCCTTGCGGTGGAAGTGGGAGTGGGGGCGGGTGGCAGGGGGCGGCCTTTGTAACGCCAGTCGTAGTAAGCCCGGCCCACATTAGCCATCTCAACCTTCCAGCCTTCGGGGTTGTGGGGCGAATAGGTGAGGATACGGCGCTGAAAGGCCTGCATAAGCACCCAACGCTCCTGCCCGTTCACGTTTATGTTGATCCAGTACGGCTCGGTGATGGGGTAACCCATCGCGAACAGCCAATCCACCACGGTGTCATTCACATAGCGTCCGTTGTTATAAACCATGCCTTTTTGGTTGAGAAAGCTCCAGAATACGTCGGGTATGTTGTGGCCCAGAGTGGGTTCGTACACTGCGTATGTGGCGAAGCCGGCGAGGTTATCCACAACGCCGATGTTGCCTCTTCTGCCCAGACCCTCGCGCACGTTTTGGCCGGTGCGGTTGGGTGCGCGGTTATCGCCTTTGAGCGAGGCCACTGTGGCTAGGGCGGCATAGGTTGGGGCGTTGGGGCTGTTGGCATCGCCGGCGACGGGGATATCGGCGGGCAGGGTGGGCGCGAACATGTGGTCGCCCATCTGTATGCGGCCCGCTATCATGTCCACTACCAACAGGCCATTGGTGACGAACCACCGAGAGTTGCGATCGCCCGCCGGGTTATTGATCTCCATGCGGCTCTTATCAAAATAGCTGACCAGATGCTGGCCGCCGGGGCCTTCGGCGTAAGGCTCGTAGCCGGAATAGAAAGCGTCAGGCCCCCACATCCATGAACGCGCAGCCCGGCGCTCCTCGACGGGCCGGTCGGTACGGCTCCATACCTGTTCGAAAGCGGGGTCGGCGGCGGCGATGCGCGTGCGCGCGCTGGCTGCCGGGATGAACTGCCCGGCGAAAGGCACGACCGCTACCAGCACACCAAGCACGGCCAGCAGTGCTGCCTTCGCCTTTGGCCCACGCATTCGGACGCGGGGAGACAAAACCTCCCCTGTTTTGATGTGTGCAGTCATTTGTGTTTCCTCCTGTTGCACGCTACGGTTGGGGATGCAGTGCTCGGATGCTGTGAGTTGCGATCCACCCACTGCTTGCAGACAGGATTATCGCGCGGTGCGGCCCACGAGTAATCGGCAGTGCGGTCTATCCACGCATACACAAAAAGGGGGGCTGATCGGTAAGGCTTAAACAGTGCGGGGGGAATGGGACGGTGCGAGTAGCAGGTAGGCCAAAGGGAGTAGGAGCGAGACCGCCCCCGCTCCTACTTCAAAATTGAGCCACCCTGAATTCAGGGTGGCCCATGCTGAGGTTGGTGCGCCTACGCCTACCCCTACGTGCCGGCCACCTGTTGGGGACGGACCCCCTCGTAGCCGTCGCCGGGGAGCGCACCCGGGCCTGCGATGTGGTCGGCGGTCCAGTCTATGCCGACCTTTGCGGCCATCTGGCGTATGGCCCCGGCATCTCGCGTCTGCACCGCTCTGAAGAGGGTTTGGCGCTCGGCCTCGTCCAGATCATACAGGCCAAGCGTGGACTGTGGGTCCTGCACAGCTCTCTCCCAGAAGCCGGGGTCATCGTGCAGGCGCTGTAAAGCTAAGATCAGGCCTCTTTCGCTCATAAGTATGCCCTCCTATGGCAGTCGGTATGCCGGTCGCATATTCACTACGGGCGACTGCCGGCGCGTACCGGCACCTACGATCACCCGGCGTGCTTATCACCCCTAAAGAGCAAGGAAAGTGCCACTGTTGTGAGTTGGCCGGTGGTTGGGTTGGTTCCACCAATAACGAAGGTTGGCAGGGTGCTGATTTAGACCCCCGCTGGCGGGTGCCCTGTGGGTGCGTGGGCACAAACGCCCCCGGCTCTTTACTTTCCCCCCGATTGGAGGGTTGGCAGGGGCTTAGATCAGCCCCTGTCCGGGGTACCAATGTCCCTCGGCTCTTTACTTTCCCCAATCGGGGGTTGGCAGGGGGCCTAAATCAGCCCCCTGCCCGGGGGCGCGGGGGTGTCCCCCGGCTCTTTACTTTTTCCCCTGCATGTTGGTGGAGCTTGGCCCCCGATTCTTGGCGGCACCAGTTAGGTTTCGATAGTGAAACGGTGGCGCGAGTTGGTGTATACTCTTATGAAGGTGAAGGCTGCCAAGTGCAGGACCGGGAAGTGTAGTGTAGTGTAGTGTGTTGTGTTGTGGTGAAGGGCAATGGCGAGGGATAGAAGTTGGAGCAAGGCAGTTTTCTGACGGATATAATCCCGGCCGTGGAGCGTTGGAGGGCCGAAGGCCAGAGGGTAGCGCTGGCCACGGTGGTGAGCGTGCAGGGCACGGCCCCAAGGCGCGAAGGAGCCAAGCTCGCTGTGTCATCCGGCGGGGAGATGGCCGGGTCGGTGAGCGGGGGCTGTGTGGAAGGCGCGGTGATACAGGAAGCCCTTGAAGTGATACGCACCGGCCGGCCCAAGCTGCTCACTTATGGCATCACCCCCGACATGATCACCGACGTGGGGCTGTCCTGCGGGGGCACGATCCGCGTGTATGTCGAGCCGCTCGATTGGTAGCATGGGCGAGATTGTGCAGCCGGGGGTGCTAGCTTGACCGCTTCTATCTCTGTCTATGAGACCCTCGCCCGCATGGTGCGGGAGGGCAGGCCGGTGTGCCTCGCCACGCTCATATCCGCAACCGCGCGCCCCGACAACCCCGGTGCGGGCCTGCCCGACATCGGAGCCAAATTGCTCATACCGACGGATGGCTCTGCCGCGCTCGGTTCCATACACCCAGAGATAGATCGCGCCATCGCGAGCGATGCTACACGCCTGCTGGCCGAAGAGCGCTCGCAGGCTCTAACATATGAGGTGGCGGGGGGCACTCTGGAGGTGTTCGTCGAGTGCTTCCCGCCACCCCCCCATCTGGTGATAGTGGGCGCGGTGCACATCGCTATCACGTTGTGCAAGCTGGCTAAGCTGCTCGGCTATCGGGTTACCATTATAGACCCGCGTGAGGCTTTCGCCACTCAGGCTCGCTTTCCCGAAGCGGACCGCATCATGGTGGAATGGCCGGAAGAGGCCATGCAGGCGATAGACCTGAACATGAGCACATATGTGGTGGTGCTGACCCACGACCCCAAGTTAGACCTGCCTGCATTGATGGCGGCCCTCAGTTCGCCCGTGCGCTATGTGGGAGCTATAGGCAGTCGCAAGACGAGCGCCGAGCGCAGGGCCAGTCTGGCGGCGATGGGTGCAACAGACGAGCAGATCGCGCGCCTGCACTCGCCGGTGGGGCTGGCGATCGGTGCGCGCAGCCCCGCTGAGATAGCGGTGTCCATCATGGCGGAGATCATCGCTGTAAGGCGGCTGTAAAATGGGGGTGCGGGGAATATACGTCCCCGATGTCATCTTCTATGCAACCTGCGGGCGGGACACCTGCGCTCCCCGCCGATTAGTGCAAAACCCGCCTGCACGACTCGCGCACGAGCGGGCTACCGGCAGGTAGCGCAGGCACCGCACGGGGGCACCTCGTAACGCACACTGTTCAATACCCCCACCACATGCCGCACCATGGGAGACGGCGCGGGTCCGAGTGCGAAGTCGCGAGCGATGATAGGAGGCATGGAGCCTGCGAACTCGCCTATGTATACGGGCCTGCCGGCTTGCAAATCGCAGTACGCCCATTTAGGCCAGTCGGCGGGGTCGCCGGTGTACAGGGTGAGGTCCGGGCGCATGCCGTACACCATCCTGTAGAAGCGCACCACCGACAGGTCTTCCCAGTCGAGGTACAGGCTGGCCCCACGAGGTACGGAATTGAGCAGGGCCAGAGCCTCGTCTCGGGTAGAGGTCTGCCAGCTCTGGTCAACGCCGGGGTAGCGCACCACCGCCAGCACGAGCGCCCCCACGAACAGCACCGGCAGGGTCAGGCCAATGAGCGCGCCCCGGACCTGTGGGAGCGGCGCGCGGTCTGCCCGGTCCAGCACCCAAAAGACGAATACGAGCACCAACAGCGCCCATATCAGGTATGTGGGTATGAAGTACAGGTAGCCGACCAGAGCGTAGTTCATGGCGAAGGTGAAGTTGCCGAGCAGCATCAGGGTGAGCAGGGCTGCCTCGTCCCGGCTGGTTCGCCACAGAATGACCGCACCGAGCAGGCCCGCCACGATGCCGGCAGGAGTGAATTGCGCCGACAGCTCGCCGACGCCAAACACAACCCTTTGAAGCTGGATATCTATGCCGGTGCCAAAGCCCATGACTTGATTGTGAAAAGGCCCGCCGGTGAGCAGGCTGAAGAAGTCCTTCCACGTGGTGGGGTTGCCCCAGTAGTAGGGAGAGCCAAATAGGAAGCGGTACACCAGAAACAACAGGGGGCTGAGGCCTGCGAGGAAGCTCAGCGCACCAAGGGCGCGGCGGCGCATGGGGTGGAGGTCTGAGCGGCGGCGGTGGCGCTCCACCTCGATGATCAGGAGATACAGGCCATAGGCAGGCAACAGCAGATAGGTGGTACCGTGATGCACCATGCTCAGGCCGATCAGCGCGCAGGATGCATAGAACCATGCGGGCCGGCCCGTGTGCCGCCAAGCGAGAAGGGAGAAGAGCACGCCCCCCACCAGCAAGGCGTTGAGGGCGTAGCTGCGTGCCACGAGGGCCATGGACCATACGGTGGGAGCAACGGCGAACAGCGCCGCCACTGCCGCGGTCGCGGCGACTTGTCGCGGAGACAGGGCGAAGGTGTGCGCGCGCATGGGGTGCATGAGGTGTGCCAGCCTGATGCCGACTGCGTACAGCATGGTGGCGGCCCCGGCCATGTACACAGCCGAGGATAGGTTGACCCTGTAGGCCACGTCACCCACGGGCAGCATGGTGAACAGCTTGCCTAGCAACACATAGAGGGGGTAGCCGGTGGGGTGGGGCACGCCAAGCACTGCGGCGCACAACTGAAACTCGGCGTAGTCCCCCGGCATGACCGAGGGTGCGAGCGTGCGTATGTACAGAGCAGCGGTCGCTACGGAGAGACCAAAGCCCACCGCAACCGCAAGCCAGATGGGTGAGGCCCGGGTGAGCAGCGCCGCACGCGCCGGCAGCATAGTCACGGAGCGCATGAAACGGAACACATAAGGGACATAGACGAATTCAGGGACCAGCGGCAACCGGCTATTTGCCAGTCGTCAGCCCTCTGCTATGATATATCAAGCGGAAGCAAACGGCAATCGGTTCCGGCTGACATCCGGTCATAAATACCTCGTCGTGCGCGACGGCATGGGCGCAGGCGCGCACGGCCATGCGCTGCCAGTACTTTATGTACAGCAGGGGGTCTGGGGCGAAGACCTCCCCGACCCTTCCTTCCCAAACATCGTGCATGAACGTGCATCACTTATGCCCGGATGACCGCCACCCCCCCAAGGAACGTAAGGAAGCCAGAAAATAGTACTAATACCCGATGGCCCTGCATGTGCTGCGTATCGTCCATTCGGGTTATTGTTATGTACAGGAAGGCTGTGTTATAGTGATTTGAGCCGGATTGAGGGAAATGTTATAGAAGGACGTGGGCACAACTTGCGTGTAGCTATCATCTCCGACATCCATGCGAACCTGCCGGCCTTCGAGACCGTGCTGAAGCATATGGGGAGCGTGGAAGCGATATGGTGTCTGGGGGATTTAGTAGGCTACGGCCCCCAACCAAACGAATGTATATCAGCGCTGCGAGAAAGGGCGCACATCTGCGTGCCGGGCAACCATGATTGGGGGGCGCTGGGCAAGTTGGACCTCGGAGCGTTCAACCGTGACGCCCGCTCTATTCTGGAGTGGACGCACAGCGTGCTGACCCCTGAGAACTCCAAGTATCTGGACGAACTGCCCGTACAGCAAGTAGTGAAGTGGGCCAGTTGCACGTTGGTGCATGCATCTCCTCGCGACCCAATGTGGGAGTACCTGCTCGACCTGTTCGATGCGGCCGAGTGCTTCCCGCTGTTCAGCACGCGCTATTGTTTTTTGGGGCATACGCACGTGCCGTTGATATTTCTGGACGTGGCGGGCACGGTGAAGGCCGCCATCCCGGAGCATGACGAGAGCATTTCGCTGGACATCAGGCCCTACAGCCCAAACCACGCCGAGCATGAAGGGGACGAGGGCGGTCCGAGGATGATAATCAACCCCGGCAGTGTGGGCCAGCCCCGCGACCGCGACCCACGCGCTGCCTATATGATGCTGGAGCTACCCGACGACCCTGAGACGTCGGGCTGGCAAGCCACGCTGACTTTCTGGCGGGTGCCGTATCCGGTAGAGGAAACACAGGCATTGATGAAGAAGATGGGCTTCCCACCCCGGTTGATCTCGCGTCTGGAGATGGGCGTATAGCCCGATGCGAGATGGTCGGATATGAACAGGGCACGGAGAAGGTCAAACCCTTTCCGTGCCCTGTTCATCGTGTGGAGGCGCTCATTCGCTTTTGATGCGGGCTTCGCTGTAGGTATCCCTGAAGCGCTCCCACATGCCATCGGAGTACATGAAGTAGATGATGCGGTCAGAGACCCACAGGGCCTGCCCATGCTCAAATGTCTGCCATGCGCCTGTAACGTTCCATTCAGGCTCCAATGCCCAACCAAGGGCGAGGCGAATGGCCTCGTCGGAGTGCCAGATTTTGCCGAAGCCGCGCACGGGAGCGTAGTAGCCGGGGGGTGGGGTGCCCACGGGCACGGGGGTGGGGGCGTCCTCGTCCCACGTGTCCGCGAACTGTCTCCACACACCGTACTGGTCGTTCGCCCCACCGATGAACACGTAGATGGTTTTGGTGTCGCCGCGCCAGAACATGTAGCCACCTTCAAAACGCTGGTGAGCAGCGGTCACGATAGCTACCTCAGGCATCTTGGGGCAGCCCACCCGCCTGCGCACGTCGGCATTGGTCTGCCAGATTTTGCCGAAGCCGCGCACCGGCACGATATCGCATGGCGAAGGGGTAGAAGTTGAGCCGGGCCGAGGCGTAGGTGTGCGCTTGGGTGGAGCGGTGGGGGTGTTGGTGGGTGTGCTCTTGGTCGCGGGCAGAGGCGTGGGCGTGGCTGTGGCGACGGCCGTGGCGGTGTGAGTGGGGGTAGGAGTGTCGGTGGGCACGGGCGTGTCCGTAGGCTCAGGCGTGAGCGCCGCGGTGTGGGTGGGCGCGGGCGTGCCCATAGGTGGTGCCGCCGTAGCCGAGGCCCTCGGCACGGGCGTACTGGTGGCCCGAGGCTGTGCAGTAATACCCACAGGCGGGGTCTGCACGACTACCGGCGCGGTGGGGCTTTCGGCTACAGAGGGCGCTTCAGGCGTGTTGGTGGGCGCCGGCACCGGCGTGAAGGTGGGCGTGGCGGTGGGGGTGTTGGTGGGTGTCGGGGTGTGCGCCAGCGCGCCGAACGTCAGCACTATGGGTTTGGTGTCTAGCGTGCCACTACCGGCGATCAGCCTGATGTTGGCCGCGTCAATGACCACCTCATATGCCGCGCCGGGCACCCACGTGGGGCGCGGCTCCAGAACGAGCCGGTTTGTGGAGCTGTGGAAGGTGGCGGTGACCGGTACAGTCTGCCGGGTGCTCCCTTCCATCCTGAAGACCTGAGTGTGCTGCACTGCATCGTCGCCTATCACCTGCTTGCTGAACTGCACCTGCACGGGCCGGCCATAGTCGGTGATAGGGCCTTTTTCGACCAGCTCCGCGGCGGCCTGCACGTATGTGCCGCGCAACAACAGCACGGCCATGACCAGTAGCAGTCCGCCGAGCAGCAGGGCGGCGGGGAGCGCTCTGGCCCAGCTTGCACCTATGGCGGTGAGCACCGCAGCGGCAGGCGCGGGGCGGCGGGTGCGCGGCAAGGCCACGACGTTGTCCGTGGTGCGGGTCGGAGCTTGGCGGGAAGCACGCACAGCCGGGCGCCCCGATTCGATAGCACGCCACACGTCACGCCTGAGTGCGGCCGGGGGCACCGGCACGGGCAAGGAGCGGATATGGCCGCTTATGGCGCGATATTCGTCCAGAGTGCGCTGGCATTGCTCGCACCGGGCTAGGTGGCGCTCGACGAGGGCGCGCTCCTGCTGATCGGTCTCGCCGTCATAGTATGCAGATATCAGTGGCCGGATGTGTGTGCAATCCATGTTCTGCGTCCTGATCCCCTCAAGCTCTGGCTCTTGTGCCCGCAAGTGCAAAACATCATTGAATTCGGGTTATCGGTTTCATGCACAGCGCACCAGATGCCCATCAAGTGTTGGTTTTGCATTCAGGCTCGGCTCCCGGTGGGTAGCCGTACATAGATAGGTATACCTGCCGGAACTCCTCACGGGCGCGAAACAGCAACGATTTGACCGCTGAACGGCTCAGGCCCATGACCTGCCCGATCTCGTCGCACGACAGCCCCTGATACTCTTTGAGGACGAGGGCCATGCGGTGCTTGGGCGTGAGCTTGTTGAGCACCGCTTGCACCTCGCCCGAAGTTTCGATCTGGCTGTACTCGCCCACCGGGTCATCGGCAGCGGGCGGCTCCAGAGCGGGATTGGTGTCGAACGTTTCCCACGGGAGCCAGCGTATAAGCTTGCGACGGCGCAGCACGTCCATGCAGGCGTTGGCGGCTATTCTATGCAGCCACGCCGACAGGTTGAGATCCGGTGCCGTGCGAGGCAGGGCCGTGTAGGCCTTGACGAAGGTGTCTTGCGTCAGGTCGTAGGCGTCTTCGCTGTTGCCCATCAGCCGGTAGACGAAGGCGTACACTCTCCGTTCGTAGCGGTTGTATATGGCTTCGAAGGCAGCGGCATCACCCTCGCGCGCCCGGGTTACCCAGCTTTTCTCATCTAAGACCACAGCTAAGCCTTCCACCCGCGAGACTACCTCCAAGAATAAAACGGAAGGTGGCCCCGACGGTTGCAAATCCTTACAAGTTATGAGGGGACTCTGAATCGTGCGAACAAGAGCCGGTACTGCTAAACCAATGGTGCCAGTTTCCGGAGCGCGGGACACCCGACCGTGCTCCGTCTACAGCTAAGCCCTGTTCGGTGCATATTCCTATTCCTACTTCCTTCATGGCACTTTGTGTGCAATAAAGGAGGGAGGGGCTTGGGGAGGCACAGCTCTCCCCGGTCCTCCTACTTCCCCCAATATCTTGCATGAATGTACACTAGCACCATTAGTTATTAATTGTACCACGTATGTAATTGTGCATTGGTTCCCTCGTACGCGTGCCCCAAGATAGTGTCTCCTATTTTACAGCGCCCCCAAAAGGAATTGGTATAAGGGTACTATCGGCATGGTACCTATGGTGAAATGTAATGTGCGGGACCTGTGTGGTATCATATCATCATGTCAGTGGCCTATGGACGGGCGAAGCGCAAGGCGGATTTTGTGCGTAGATTAGATACACAGATAGACAGATAAACGCAGGATTACCCGAATAGATGGTGAGATAACGGCCAGATGATAGTCATAAAGCAAAGCATACCCGGTCTGGTCAGAGGGACGTGGTGCAACCTATGCGGCTCCAGACTCGGCGGCGAGAGCGCAAGGGGGGCCGAGCCGTGGCGGCAACAGGTCAAATGGCAAGCATCGCCACACAAGGCGCTCGGCTGGTCGCTGTGCCGGCAATGCTATCAGGAGCGGATGCGCTGTGCGGCCTGCGGGTTGCACGTAGGCGAGCAGGCCGTGATGATAGAGGGCGAGCGGCATATCTATTGCCGCTACTGCTTTGAGGTGCGGCCCAGATGCGATACGTGCGGCCGCCCGGTGGGCACGCGTTACTGGACACGCCCCGATGGGCGCACACTGTGCGACCGTTGCCAGTCTACAGCGGTGTCCGACCCGGGTCACGCGCATATACTGTTCAGGCGGGTATGCGCCGATGCAGCCAAGTGGCTGGGCATGCAACTGCGCCGGCCGTGCCAATTGAGGCTGGTGAGCAGGCGGCAACTGATGAGCCTGCTGGAAAAGTCGTCCCTGCACAGCCTCGATGCGGACAGCAGGGGCCGGTGTTTCGGCCTGTTCATACGCGAGGGGGACCACCGCTCCATCTTCGTGGAATACGGCCTGCCCCAGATAGTGTTGTTGGAAGTGATGGCACACGAATATGCCCATGCGTGGCAGAGCGAGCAGTGCCCGCCCGACGATACGGGAGAGGTGCAGGAGGGTTTCGCCGAGTGGGTAGCGTACAAGTTGCTCGAAGGGTGGGGGTGTTGGCGTCGCTCCAATCGCATGCTTCGGCGAGATGACCTGTACGGGCGCGGCCTCAAGCTGATGTTACAATGGGAGCAGGCGGGTGGCACAGCCGAGGTGTTTCGCCGCGTCAGGGAGCCGCGGAGAAGGGCCGAGAGCTGAGCGGGCGAAGCATAGCATAGCATAGCATAGGCGCAAGAGTGGGCGCGGCCGGCTATCTGGCTAGGGGGCATGGCTAACCAAGCTAATCGAGTAGAATTGAAACCGGGGGGAGCATGGCTGACGAAGTGCAACTGAACTGCTTGCTGAACGTGGGCACGGTGCCAGCGGGGGGCGAGCCAAGGCTTGTGTACTTGCTGGTGAATGTGAGGCCCGGCAAGGGCACGCGGGTTTTGCAGGCTCCGGTGAACATGGCCGTGGTGCTGGATGTGAGCGAATCGATGCGCCTGCCGGTGCTGACTCAGGCTCAGTTTCAGGAACTGTCCCGATCGGGCAAAGTCCGGCAGACGGTATCCGACGGCGTGCCGGTGTGGACCTTTGCCTCGATACCGGAGGATATACGCAGGCAAGCGCCGTCCAATCTGGAGATGGTGCAGTCGGCGATTGCTCAGGCTGCCGGTCATTTCACGCAGGCCGACCGGGTGACGCTGGTGGCGTTCGCCGATCGGGCCGAAGTGCTGTTGAGGGGTGTGCCCGGCTCGGAGCGCAGGCGCATACTGGATGCAGTTTCGGCGCTGGGCAACATCCAGCTTGGGGACGGCACCGATATGAGCGCGGGATTGCGCATGGGGCTTGAGGAGCTTGAGCGGGAGGGCGCGACCCAGAGCGAGCGCGAAGGTGCACCCGACATGGTCAACAGGGTGCTGGTGCTAACC
Source organism: Chloroflexia bacterium (assembly GCA_034437815.1). GTDB lineage: Bacteria > Chloroflexota > Chloroflexia > QHBQ01 > JADMIH01 > JADMIH01. Next base: position 64,577 of record DAOTTC010000057.1, read on the forward strand.
GATGGGTTCACCCGTGATCCGAAGGCGTCGTTGGAGCTTGTGGCGCAGGCCAGACGGCGTGGTGTGGTGGTGAGCACGCTGGGCATCGGCACCGAGTTCAACGAGAACCTCTTGGTGGAGATGGCCGACGCCAGTCTGGGCAATGCCTATTTTGCGCGGGTGCCCCAAGAGATACCCCCGGCGTTCAGGCAGGAGGTGGCAACAGCGCAGTCAGTGGTGCTGCGCCACGTGGACATAGAGGTTCGCACCAGCACCGGCGTGGAGGTGCGCCGTGCGTACAGGTTGAGGCCGGCCATAGCACAGGTGCATGATGCTAAGAGGGATGAGCGCTCGGTGGTGATCTCGGTGGGCGATGTGCACCCCGAACAGCCACCCGCGCTGTTGCTGGAGATGGTGGTGCCGCCCCAGCCGGGTGGTACGTTCCGAATTGCGCGCGTGGCAGTAAGCCATGGAGGCAAACAGGTGAGCACGAGTGACGTGGTGCTCAATTACTCGGCGTCGGGGGCGCCAGTTCAGGAGCAGCCTGATCCCACTGTGATGAGCGTGGTGGAGCGGGTGAGCGCTTATGTGCTGCAAACTAGGGCATTAGACGATCTGGCCTCCGGCAACAAGGGGGCGGCTACCAAGAAACTACGTGCCGCCGCCACCCGTTTACTGGCTGTGGGCGAGGCCGAGCTTGCCCGCACGGTGCAGTTGGAGGCCGAGCGCATAGAGCAGGCCGGGGAGGTGTCGCCGGAGGGGGCCAAAGAGATGCGCTACGCCACCCGCAAGCTCACCAGCCGGTTGAACTAGCGATCGTGTTCGAGCGTGGGGCGCAACTACAACGCCTGCCGGCACGTATAGGTTATCGAGATGCTGATTTGTTCTATCTGCGGTAAGATAAATGCTCAGGCGGCGCAGAGGTGCGACGTATGCGGCGCGCTGCTGTCGCGGGCGGGTTCGTCGTCCGTGGGTTCGGTGGCGGTGCCACTGTCGCACGCCCCCGCGGCACCCGGCCCCAACGATGCGCTGAGCGGCCCTATCTGCCCGGTGTGCAGACGGGCCAACCGCAAGGGGTCGGCCTTCTGCGCTTATTGTGGTTATAAGTTGGCGGGCGGACAGGCGCACGCTTACCCCTATGCCGCGCCCGCCATGCCTGCGGTGTACGCCCCGCCATCTCTTTCCCCCGCTCATTCGCCTGCCGCGCCCGCGCCCATACCAGCAACGGAGATACCGGCGCACGTGACCGGTAACATCCCTGTGGGCACAGTCTTGAAGAAGCGCTACCGTATACTGCGTAAAGTGGCACAGGGTGGCATGGGTGCGGTGTACGAGAGCGCCGATCTGTCGGGCGTGCCGGGCATGCGCTGGGCAGTCAAAGAGATCAGCCCCGCCGCCCTGCCCGCTTCGGAGCGCACGCAGGCCATAGCCGACTTCCGGCGGGAAGCGCAGATGCTGGCTACTTTGCAACACCCTAACCTGCCCACCGTGGTGGAGACGTTCGAGGAAATGGGCAAGCATTTCCTCGTGATGGAATTTATTCCGGGGCGCACCCTGCTCAACCTGCTCGATAGTACGCAGGATTTCTTGCCGGAAGAGCGCGTGCTGGTGTGGGCGTGGCAGTTGCTGGACGTGTTGCACTATCTGCACTCGCAAGATCCGCCCATCATCTACCGCGACCTGAAGCCGTCCAATGTGATGCTGGTGGAAAGCACGGAGCGCATCAAGCTGATAGACTTCGGCATCGCCCGCTTCCACAAGGCCGGCAAGACCCGCGATACCGAAGCCTTTGGCACAGCTGGCTACGCACCACCCGAGCAGTATGGCAAAGGGCAGACCGACCAGCGTTCAGACGTGTATGCGCTGGCCGCCACACTGCATCACCTGCTGACGAAACACGACCCCAGCCACAACCCCTTCACATGGTTGCCCGTGCGCCGGTACAACCCCGCCGTGTCGGTCCGACTAGAAAGCGCTCTGCAAAGAGCGTTGAACCTCGACCCCGCCAAAAGGTTCCAGACGGTGAGGGAGTTCGCGGAGGCCCTCGGCTTTGTGGTGTCGGACTACCAGAGGCAGACTTCGCCGGTGTTGTCGCCCACGCAGGTGCCTCAGCAAGCCGAACCGGCGAGGCCCATGCCGGTTGCGCCTGCGGCGGCCGGCTCGAACGGCGCAACGCCAAAGCCAAGCTCGAAGAAGAAGTCGGAGCCGAAGCGGGACGTGGGGGTTGCACCGGTGGCGGCGGCAGCCGGAGCGGTGGGGCCGACTGCCATGCCAGCCATGGCTTCTGCGGCCTCGGTCGTGCCTGCAACACCGGCAGGTCCGGCAACCCCGGTGCCCCCGGCCACAAGCGCAGGCCCGCCGGCCAGCGAGGTGACAACGTTGGGTGGTGGCGCACACCCCATCGCGGGCGCGGGTGTTGCCGCGACGAAGCAGAGAACACCGGCTGATGAGAGCGCCCCTTATGTGCAAAGAGGCGCTGAGGCCGCCGAGCCTGCGGTGGTAGTGTCCGACAGGCTGGTGGATCTGGGCGAAGTAAGGTGGAACAGCAAGCCGGTGCGGCGCATATCCATACGCAGTCAGGGGGACAGGCCGGCTACGGGCATGGTGGTGGTTACCCAGCCGTGGATCGCGTGCAATCCGTTGCGCTTTCAGGGGCGCGTGGTGAACTTAGAGGTCAGGGTGAGGCGGAACAAACTACATTTTGGGCGGGTGGAGTTGCAAGTACCTAATCTATTCGCTATTATATGGTCACGGCTTCGCCGAGTGCTACCGTTTATCGGCTTCTGGTTCTGGCTGTTGTTGCTGGCGGCCAGCTCGCTGGGCAGGTGGCTGATCTGGGGGGTGATCGGCACGGTGGGTGCGCTGTTGTTGCTGGAAGGGTTGATGTGGTTGTGGGCGTGGCACGTTCGCACGCTCGTACCGGCGGACAGGCTGAACACGGGCCGAATTGTGCTGAAGAGCCAAGCGGGTGACCAGCATATAGAAGTCAGGGCTGTGGCGCGACCCTCGTGGGCGCGCAAAGCGTTGGGCTGGGCGACGGCGTTGCTGTTGTTCACCATCGAGGTGTCAGTGGGCATCTGGATAGTGTTGGCGCTAGCAGGCATAGATGTGCCCACCTTCTTGCCCACTTTATGAGGGAGGGCCTGCTGATGTTGATATTACAGCGAGGAGAAAACCATGAAATGTCCTAACTGTGGTAACGAGAACCCGCCTGATTATGTGTTCTGCGACGAGTGCGGCGCGCGCCTGCAAGATGTGAGCGGGCCCGCTGAGTCTGCTGAGCCTGCCGCACCCATCGAGCCGGGACGGGCAGGTATGGCAGGTGCGCCGTCCGATGCGGCGCTGACGATCGGGGAAGTGGGCTCGCCCGTCCCAACTCAGCAACAGGCCGCGGAAGGCGAGGCAGCGCCTGTGGCGGGCACAGAGGGCGCGGTGGTGGTCGGAGACACGGGAATGCAGCAAACCCCACCGGACAGTGAGGAGTTCCGACCCTATACAGGCCGACCAGAGGCCGAGGGCTACGAAGCGGGCACTCAGGCACAGCCCGTGGGCGAGCAGGCACAAGGCCCAGAGATGCCAGTGACCGAAGATACGATGGCTACGGTGGGCGGTGTAAGCGCAGACACCGGCATAGCCACGGGTGCGGAAGCCGATCGGGCAGTGTCAGCCGAGGGGGCCGCCGTGCCGGAGGCAGAGCAGGTAGAAGCAGAAGAGGGTCCATCGGAGATACCCGGCATGCCCGGCGTTGTGCCCATCAGCGCCGCCATGGAGCGCAAAGCCCGGCCCGGCCCTGAGGCGGGCGCAGGTGTGGGCGCAGGGGCCGGCATGGCCGATGCTTCATGGGCGACTGCGGCGCTGCAACGACTGAATGAGGCGCAGTGGGCCGCAGGCCGCGGAGATTGGGTGGGGTTCGGTCAGGCCTTGAACCAGTTGAGGCAAGCGCTCGAAGATGTCAGCCGGAGCCGGCAGGCACACCCGGTAGGTGAGATGCCCCGCATAGGGGTTGGCGAGCATCCACCCTACCACGCGGTAGATGCGGGTGCGATCGCGGAGACGTACGGTCCCTCCGTAGAGCCGGTGGAAGGGGTGGAGGCACCGCCACCGGCTGTGGCGCCTCCACCGGCTGTGGCAGGCACCACCCCGGCGGGTGTAGCCGAGACGGCGGCACAACCGCAGCCGGTGGCCCGGCTGGTGATTATCTCGACCGGAGCCGAGCTGCCTCTGCCCGATCAGGAAGAGATCACTATAGGCCGCGAGGACCCGAGCAGTGGCATCTTCCCCGATGTCGACCTGACCCCCTACGGAGGCGAGGAGGGCGGGGTGTCCAGAAGACACGCCCGCATCCTGAGGATTGGGGAAGATTACTACATCGAGGACCTGCAATCCACCAACTACACCAAGCTGGACGGCCAGCGCCTGCCTGCACATGTGCGTGAGCGGCTGGAAGACGGTTCGAGGATAGATTTCGGGCGGGTGCCGGTGATTTTCCGCAGGGGCTAACCAAGAACCGGCCCGTATGAACAGCAGAGCAGGCGGAGCAAGCGGAGCAAGCGGAGCAAGCCGTGAGCAATGTCATCGCTCGGCGGCTTGGTCCTTTCGCTATGCCCGGAGCTTGGAGCGTGCTCTGAGCATGACGTAGGAGGCGGGCACAGGCACACGAAACCTATTTTATCTTGTTGTACTCCTCGACCGCCTCCCGGAACCTGCCCTGCTTCATGTACAGGTCGCCGCGCACCTGATGGAATCGCGGCTTGTCACCGAACTCGTCTTCAAAATCGGCCAGTTCTTCGGCGATGATCTGCAACATGTAGGCCGGCACTTTATTGCGCTTCTTGAGCATGCGACGGTACACCCGCAGCGCGGCGTCCAACTCGCCCGCTTGCGTGTATGCGGCGGCTAGCGCCATGTGTGCGCCCATATCTTCGGGGTTGTAGGTCACCAGTTCGTGCAATTCTTCGAAGCCCTCGAGCACCGGCAGTGGGCCGGACAGCAAGAGGTCAGATGGCACCGCGTCGGATGACATCACGTCGGTGTCGGCAGGTGGCGTGGGCTGGGGGGTGGGTTGGCTGAACAGAGGGCGCGTGCCCTTCGGCGGCGGCTTAGCGGCTACCTTCACCGCGTCCGCGTCCGATGGCTCAGGCTCCGACCATCCCAGCTTGTCATAGGCGTCCACTGCCTGTGCTGTGGTGGGCTCTCCATCGTGCTCATGCCCGTAAAGCTCCGCTTGTCCGGCCTGTTCAACTTGTCCGGTCTGCGCGTCCTGCTCAATACCTTCGATGTCCAGCGCTTCAAGGTCCTGCAAGGTCAGCATCCGGCGCGTAACCCACGAGTCCTGACTTATGCGTACCTTGACGCCTTCCTGTTCGGTGGCATCCACATCTGATATGGCAGGGGACTGATCGCCGCCCGTGTAACCGTCTTCGTAGGCTCCGGCATCCCCGATGTCTGCCGGCGATTCGCCCAGCCAACTGGTTGCAGGGGCTTTCCTCTCCGGCTCACCTCCCTCGCCGACCACCGGCAGTTGAGAGGTGATGAAGAGTTCGGTATCGCTCCCCAGTTCGCTCCACAGTTCTGCTTCGTCAAGGGGGGGCAGAGCACCTGTATCGGCCGGCTCGTCTTCTTCGTGTGCGGGTACAACCGGTTGCATGGTGGGAGTGTTGGAATGCGTTGTGGTGCTCATATCAACGCTGGTGTGCAGTTTTTCGGTACCCGGAACGAGCGTAGGTTGGGTAGCCGACATGGGGAGAAACTCGGTGGGAGGCTCTTCCTCTTCAAGTTCGAGTTTGTTGAAGTCAAATGGGTCAACGTTCAAATCGCTTACCGTCACTTCTTCGACGCCTGCCATGAGAGTGGTGGGGTTGGCATCGCTCACATCGGGGTGTGCGGTGCCTTCGACCTCCACGGGGGCATCGGCTTCGCCCACCAGACTGCTTGTCATCATGGCGGTCCAGCTGAGGGGGCGATCGGATTCGTCGATGTCGCGCACGTGAGAGGCTTGAATGAAGGAAGTGGGCCGGTCGGCCGCATCGGGCTGACCATCTACGTCGTACGAGTCTGCGGCTCCCGGGGTGCCCTCGCCCGTGCCCGCTCTCACGTCGGCGAGAGCGCCTGCAACCTCTGCGACAGGCTCGGCCTGCGGGGGGTGCGCCCCGATCAGTTGGTCGAGCGCATCCAGATCGGCGGTAGGCCCGCTCGCCCCGGCGTCAGGCATGGATACCATCGAGGCCAGCAATTCGCCTGTCCTGAAGCCGAGGTCTTCTTCCTCTGCTTGTATTACCTGCTTCGGCTCTTCGGGTAGTTGCAGTATCGAGAAATCGAACGGTTCAATTGGAGGGAGATCGAGGTAGTCGTCAAGCGTGCCGGCCTCTTGGGGTGCCAACTCGACTGCACCGGAGGCCGCCGGCGCGGGCGCGACGGTATCGTTCGGTGCGCCTGCCTGTGCCTGCGCATCTTCGGCCACTATGTGCTGAAGCTCAGGGATGGCTGTCAATTCGGCAGTATCGCGCAACCAGAAGGGCAGCGCATCAGCCTCATCTTGGGTCATGCTGTCCGCGCCGCCAGTGGTGGCTTCGGAGTAGTGCCCGGCCTGTGGCAGAACTATGGGGTTCGTCGGCTGCGGCTCTGCGTGTGGAGCTTGGGCATGGGCAACAGGAGTCGTGCTGCCCACACTCAGGCCGGGGCTTGCTTCCGCCTGCATCACGACCTGTGCAGGGCCTTCGACCATGGCAGGGTGCAATGGCTGGGAGTGTGCACCTTGGTCAAACATGAACTCTTCGAATTGCAGTTCTTCGCCGCGGAACCGGCCTGCCCCAAGCTCTGATTCCTCTTTCTGGGGCGTGTGTGCTGTGCCAGCAGTCGCCTCGGTTTGTTCGACTGCCATCTCGATGCCTTCATCCCCGTGGAGTGCACCCGCTTGCTCCGGTGCCTCTGCCACCAACTCAACTTCATGGAGGGCGACCGGCTCGTGCTCGGCTATGGCAGCGTAAGGCTCTGCTCCCGCGGCTCCATCCCCATCCCCATCCCTATCCTCGTAGTAGTCCGTGGTAGGGTGCGAAGCTTCCGCGCCAGACTCTTCCGTGCGTGCTTGCGTTTTCGCTTTTACCTCGGCGGCCAGATCCGAGATGAACAGGCTGTACTCATCAACTGAGCTGTCCTCGGCGTGGTCGGCGTGGACCACACCATTGTCCTGTTCATCGCCCATATGAGTAACCGCCGGTGCTTCGGCCAATTCACCTGCCGCCCGCATAGACCAATCGGGCGCAGTCCGACCGGCGACCTGTGGATCGGCAGAGGCCGGTTCGCTGGCGGAGACGGCCTCCGTGGACGCTTGGGGTGCCACGCCATCGCCGCTGCTGTGGGCGGCCTTATCGGCGCGCAAAGCAAGCAGCACCGAGGTGAAATCCTCAACCTCGGCCAGAGAGACATCGTTCCACATAGCGGGTTGGGCTTCATAAGGCTCAAGCACAGGGGAGGTAAGACCACCAGAAGACAAAGGATCAGTCATAGCAGTTGGACCTGTTTTGTGGGTTGTGCTCATAGGGGGCGCTAAAGGGCCGGTTGAAAACGGGGTGTGGTCATCCCTGCCGTTGTGGCCGCCGGACGACAACGGACCCGTCGAGGTGGGGGAAGCGCCAGCGAGGGCCGCGGGGTGGTTGATTGTGACATCTTCCTTTTCTTCTTCATGCGCTTCGTGCTCTTCAGGCTCGCCATTCCTCAGCGCTTCCACCGATTGCCCCGCACCGGTGGCCTCTGGTGCCTCAGGCAGGCCGCCGGTTTGCAAATGCGCGGGCATGGGGACCTCATGCCCGGTGATGACGGGCGGCTCAGGTTCTGAAGAGGTCTGTTGCTCTAAAGGTTGGGCGGGTGCGGGCACGGCCTCGCCGACGATAAATGGAGGGATTTCGTCGTCGCCGACAATGCCCCTGTCGGCAGAGAAGAACTGGATGCCCTCGTCGCCGGCGGGGTGACGGTCGTAGTCGGGGCCAAGCACCCCACCATTTGCGTTTTTATCATCGCCCACTTGCGATAGCCTGACTTCTGACTGTTCGTTTGGATCGTACATATAGACCTCGTACTCTATCTTTTCTCCCCTGAACCGCCTGACCGGCAGATGGGTGATCGCCGCAATTTGTGCCACCGGCTCCACAGGCGGTGGCATCGGCAATGTGTTGCCCTGCTGTTCGGTCTTGCCGGGTCGCTTGCGTTTACTTTTAGTCATAGGCTAATCTCCACGCATGGAAGCGTAAAGCGTAAAGCGTAAGGGGCACACGGCTGATGCATCTGCATGCGGAGCGGTTGAACATCAGGCCTGTGTGGCTCTGCATGCATCATGTTATGGCATGGTATGGTCTGTGGCTCGCATCAGGCTTTACGCTTATGCTTCTACGCTCCGCTCTCCTTTTTTCCCATTACATCGGTCAGGGCAGCATTGAGCCTATCAAAGTGCTTGAGCAGAACATCAATACGCTCTGGAGGGGTCTCTCGACTTTGCAGGTATATTTGCAATGCTTCCCTCGGGCTCATTTGCTCCACCACATGGTCACCCAGACGCAGGCGATGAGACCGGGTGACATTGGTGACCACCGACCAGAAAGAAGGCCTGTGAGCAGCAAGGGCATGCCTTATCTCGTCCTGACGCAGGTCAGACTGGCGCTCAGGGGTGGTCTCGATCACCAGCAGCACCACCGCGTCGCGGATCTCATCCGCCCGCTCATGGATGCGGCGCAGCACCTCGTCGGTGGGGAAGTCGCAATCGGCGTTGACCCTGATCCTGAGGAAGCGTCGGGCGTCCACTTCATGGAAGGTGTAGCGCACGTCGCGTACTCCGTCGGGTCCCGGCTCGCCTATCTCCACACACACAAAGCCTTTCTTGTCGTGCTCTTCCCCGAAATCTATGCGTTCCAACGAGCCGGGGTACACGATGAGTGGTCGCTGGTGGCTGAGCACCTGATGTTTGTGGATGTGGCCCATGGCTACGTAGTCGAAGCTGGGGTTGGCGAGGATGGCCTTGGGCAGCACCACGTCTTGACCAAGCATGATGCTCTTCTCGCTGGAGAACACTGCGCCTTCCACCGAGGCGTGGGCGGTCAAGATAGCGGGGTGCGAAGGATCGAGTTGTTCCACCGCCTCGGCTATGAAGTGCTCGACCAAGGCGATGATTTCGCGGCTGAGGCTGTCGGGGTCGAGGTTGCGGTAGTCTTTGTTGCTCAGCAGATAGGCGCGCGATAGCCACGGGATAGCAACTATTTGCACTTTGCCTGCGCGCGTCTCGATGTTATACAGGCCCGGCTTCTGCGCCACGGTGACCTGCGGCACGGCCAGCGTGGAGTAAATCTCCACGGTGCTGGCCCGTTGGAGGGCGTTGGGCACGTCGTGGTTGCCGACCAAGATGAAGGTTGGCAGGCCCGCTTCAGACAGCCTGCGCACTCGCTTGGCGAACTCGCGTTGCACGGTAGGTGTGGGGTCTCGGTTCTTGAATATGTCGCCCGCTATGATAGCCAGATGTACGTCGTTGCTCAGCGCCCAATCGAGGGCTTGGTCCAGCGTGCGCAGAAAGTCGCCAAGGCGCGTGGAGAGGCCGGTGGCCGGGTCTATGCGCCCGTAGTTCTCCATGCCCAGATGTATATCGGCCAGATGCAGTATTCGAAGCATTTGGTACTCTAATCCGATCGGGGGTCGAGATTATCAGCGCTAATCCTCGACCCCCACCTCCTCTTTGCACAACACGCACTGTGACACAGCGCCAATTGGCGCTATACCTGAGGCGAGTATAGCAATCGGCTGTGTGGGGTGTCAACCCTCACTTATGGTACAATAGGCATACATGGTATTAGCCATTCCTTCGTGTGCGCAGCATATGCACAGGAGCCGAGCCGGGGATTGAGTCGTCCATCATCGTCTGCCCGTTCACCATCGGTGCCCTTCAATCCCCGGTCCTGAACTCTCAGAGAGGAGGTTTCGGCATGACCTACCGTATTACGCTTATCCCGGGGGACGGCATAGGACCGGAGATCTCGCAGGCCACACAGCGGGTGATCGACGCCACGGGCGTGCCTGTGGAATGGGAGGTCATAGAGGCCGGGGAGGTGGCGATCGCTAAATATGGCACACCCCTGCCCGACGAAGTGGTCGAGTCCATCCGGCGCAACAAAGTAGCGTTGAAAGGTCCCATCACCACGCCGGTGGGCAAGGGCTTCCGGTCGGTAAACGTCGGGTTGCGTAAAGCGCTCGACCTTTACGCCAACGTGCGACCCTGCAAGACGCGTAAGGGCGTCAGGTCGCGCTACGATAACGTAGACTTGGTGGTGGTCCGCGAGAACACCGAAGACCTGTACGCGGGCATTGAGTTCGCCGAGGGCACCCCCGAAGCCGCCGAGCTGATTGACTGGATCAACCGCAAGAGCGGGGCCACAATCCGGGCCGACTCGGCCATCTCGATCAAACCTATCTCCATCACCGGAAGCAGGCGGATCGTGGAGTTCGCCTTCAGGTACGCCCGCGAGAACAACAGGCGCAAGGTCACTGCCGTGCACAAGGCCAACATCATGAAGGCCACCGATGGCCTGTTCCTGCGCGTGGCAGAGGAGGTGGCCGCAGGCTACCCCGATATAGCCTTCGAGAACGTGATCGTTGACAACCTGTGCATGCAGCTGGTGCAGAAACCGGAGCAGTACGACGTGCTTGTGCTGCCCAACCTGTACGGGGATATAGTGTCGGACCTGTGCGCCGGACTGGTAGGCGGGCTTGGCGTGGCACCCGGGGCCAACATCGGCACCGATGTGGCTTTGTTCGAGCCTATCCATGGCAGCGCCCCCAAGTATGCCGGGCAAAACAAAGTCAACCCCATGGCTATGATGTACTCGGGGGTGATGATGCTGCGGTGGATAGGGGAGCGCGAAGCCGCCAACCGGCTTGAACAGACTCTGGACGAAGTGATAGCCGAAGGTGTATACGTCACTTACGATCTGAAGCCCCGCCGGGACGACCCCACGGCCAAAGGCACATCGGAGGTGGCCGACGAGATTGTGCGCAGGCTCAAAGAGCGCAAGGCGTAAGATAACCAACCACCAAAGCGATAAAAGGCGTGGGTGCAGGGGCACTCCAACCGCTAGTCGCTTGTGCCCGCCCCTCCCCTACGGCTACAGCGGGACTGTGCTTGTTTCTCCCAACCCCTGATATGTACGCCGGGGGCACGGGCACCCCTCCCGTGCCCCATTTGGCGCCTTGGTGGCTAAACGCGCCCTTGCCCTTCGCTATTTATGATGGTCTATACCCACGTATGCGTCAATGAAGCGGCGGATGCGGGCCTCATCGAACTCTTGCAGGCGGTCTATGCGCCCCCATGCCGTGAGCACAATTGGCTCGGCGATGTCGGGGTTAGGGGCCATCACCACGTGGTTCTTGGGCGACTCCATCTCATGGTAGCTGGTTGCTATGCCCGCCAGCTTATCTACCGTCGCCTTGTCGAGGTCGGGCTTGTAATGGATGATCACACCGCCGTCTTCGAGGCCATGCACCTGTAGCTGTTTGGTTATCGGCTCGGTATACACCTGCCAGCGCGGCACATCGCCCACGTGCGGCCCCGAGGTGGGCGGGTTGCTATTGTACTGGGGGACCGGGTCGTTCGGAGAGATGTGGGGGCTGGGCATCTCTGGCACAGACTGGCCGGGCTTGGTCATCTCGCCTATTATAAGGGCCGCCAACCCACCCATCAACAGCACCACTACCGCCGCCAGTATGCCTGCCCGCCGCAGGCTTTTCATGCGTTTTCGACGCTCGGCGGCGGCCCGTACCGCGGCCTGCCGCTGCAAGCGCATTTCTCGCTTGTCGGCCTTGGTGGCCGGCTGACCTGCGATTTCTAATGTTGTGGTTTGTGCTGACTTGCTGTGGGCAAGGGGTAGTGAGTATTGCTGTGCCTGCCTTACAGTTTGCGCCTGTTTCTGATTCCGATTCTGGTTCTGACGCGCCTTACCCTGTCTGGTTGTAGCCTGCTTGCTTGCTTTCGCCAATTGTTGTACTCCTGAATATGCATGGTGATAACGAACCGGGTTTGATAGTCCCTGCACATGCTTTGCCACAGGACCATCCGGTCAGCCTGCGGGTCGTCTCCTAATTGTACCATAAAGCCCCGGCCTGTTAGCATGGAAGGCCGAGGCCGGGAAGAGCCAAGTCCTCCCCGGACCCCCTTCAAGGGTGTTCAGGTTGTGAAGCCGCCTGACCTCTGAAAGCGGGTATCACTTGCTGGGCGAACAGGCGTAGCGTATCGAGCCTCGTCAGGTCATTGCGGAAGTATATGATGAGGTATTCCAACCCGGTGCTCTGTAGCTCGTGCAGGTACTCGATGGTCTGCTGGGGTGTGCCCACGAAAGTGCCCGTCCTGTATTCCTCCAGACTTATGCCTCCCCTGAGCATGCGCTGTTTTTCGGTGGCCTTTTCCGGGTCCTGCCCCGGCTCCAGCAGTGTGATGAAGATGTGCGCGCTCTTGATGATGGTGTTGTAATCGCGTCCCACGGTGTCGCAGTGCCGTTTGAGCACCTCAAGCTTGTGCCTGTAGCTCTGCACGTCCGTGCCCGCCACCACGTTGCAGGCGTCGGCGTAGCGGGCCACCAGCTTCAGCGTGACCTTCTCGCCACTGCCCCCGATCCAGATGGGCGGGTGGGGCTTCTGCACGCCTTTAGGCTCGTTGATAGCCCCTTTTATGCTGTAGTACCTCCCCTCGAAGGTGGCGTATGGCTCGGTCCACATCTTCAGGATGATTTGCACGGCCTCCTCCAGCATCCTCAGGCGCTGTGGCCCGTCTGGAAACGGGTAACCGTAGGCCACGAATTCTTCTTCGTGCCAGCCCGCGCCAATGCCGAAGTCCAACCTGCCGTGGCTCAGCACGTCCACGGTGGAGGCCATCTTGGCGAGCAGAGCGGGGTTGCGGTAGTTGTTGCACGCGACCATCTGCCCTATGCGGATGGTGGATGTGTCGCGGGCCAGCGCCGCCGTGCTCACCCAGCATTCGAAGGTGGTCTGCAACTGTGATGTGGGCACGGTGTGGAAGTGGTCGTACAGCCATATCGAGTCGTAACCCAGCCTCTCGGCCTCCTGTGCGAAGCGGGTCATGGTCTCGTACTGCTCGATGGGGTCTTCGATGTCTGTCAGGTCGAGCCGCCAACCCTGCGGCACCAACACTCCGAATTTCATAAGTCTGCTTACCTCCGTGAATGTAGCAGAAATCTTCAGCAGGGGAACACCCCTCACCCCACCGTTCGGGGGTCACAGCCAGAGCGCGGGCATCTTGCCCCATACAGCCGGTGGGACGCCCGCGCTCCATACGTATATGCCGGTTTATGCCGGTTTACAAGCCGCCTGCTCCATGCTTGCTTCACCCCGGTCTCCCGCAGGGAAGGGTGGGCGATGGGCGGCGGTTAGCTTCGGGTTTTGAACCAGCTGAGCAGGTCGTCCCGCACGCGTGCTTTGAATTCGGCCATCTGGTCAATCATCTCCAGCGCGCGAGCCAGACTCATCTGCGCCTCGTCGGGCTGGAGGTGCTGTTTGAAGAAGCTGACGATGTCTTCGCGCCTGTCGGCGGGCAGGTTGCCGGTGGCCTCCACTAGGAAGGTGACCCACATGCCGCTGATGCTGTGCACCTGATCCCAGTGGCTTTTGATGTATTCCCATGCAGGCAGGCGGGTGTGGTTCTGGTTGAGCATGGCTCTGAGCACCGGCCCCACCGATTCGATGGGCAGGGTACCGTCTTCGAGCAGGTTGAGGGCCGCCTGCACAAGCTCCGGCGGCTCGAAGGCCGGGAAGCTGAACAGGTAGTTGTTGGTCTCCTGCGGCGAGGCTTGCTTTTCGCGCCGGAGCTTATAAATCTCCACGTGTCGGTCGAAGCGGGTACGGTCTCCGAACTGGGCGGCCACCTGCACCACCAGCGGGGCCAGATTGGGGTCCACCGAGGTGGGGTCGGCGGCCTCGCGGTCGGCCATGTGCACGGCGCGGCTCACCGCTTCAGGGTCGCGGGCCAGCCGGGCCAGCGCGCTCAGCACGTGCACCCGGCTCTGGGTTTGGTTGCGGCTCTCGCCGGGCGTTGGTTCATAGCCCAGCTCGGCCATCTTGCCCTCGAACGCCCCTTTCACCCATGCGCGGAACCTGCTCAGCGCCTCTTCGTCCCCGAACTCTTCGAGCAGGGACTCGATGCTGTACAGGCGGCTGACCACCGCGCCCAGCACGGTGTAGTCGTCGGCGGCGGTGAGGGCCGCAAGCACGTCGAGGAACTGCCCGATGCGGGTGGCCCCACTGCGCAGTAAGGCCCACTGGTCGTTGAGCAGGCCCACCTGCTCGGCAGGCGACAGTTTGGACAGGTTGGCAAGGATTCCCTTCAGTACCTGCTCGTCGGGGTGCTGACGGTAGAAGCCCACCTCGCCCGCGTTGGCATAGCACCAGCGGAGCGTGCCGCTCACGCTCAGGGGCATGACCCCCTCGCGCCCGGTGAGCAGATAGCGGGCCTCGTGCACGCCTTCGTCGTCTTCATAGCGTGCCACCACGGGCACGTACCATATCTGCTCGTTGGCCGGGGCGTTGGGCGTGGAGAAGAAGCGGCGCTGGCCGAGGCGCAGGGCGGTGTCCGGGCCGGAACCCTGCACCGCCACGCTCACCACCGGATAGCCACCCTGTGCGATCCAGCTCTCCATGAGGGCGGTCACCGGCTAGTCGGACGCGGCCTGAAGGTGACGCCACAGGTCGGCTCCGGCGGCGTTGCTCTCGGCGAACTCTTTCATGTAGGTGCGAATGCCCTCTCTGAAGCGCTCTTCACCCAGAAAGCCCTCCAGCATGCGGAGCACCGCACAGCCCTTCTCATAGGTGATGCTGTCGAACATCTCAGCGGCTTCGGCGGGGGTGTCCACCGGGTTGTAGATGGGGTGGGTGCTCTCCAGCGAGTCGTCGGCCATGGCCCCGTTCTTGGCGGCCATGAAGTCGTCCCACACGCGATATTCGGGGTTGAGGTCGTCGAGCGCTTTGGTGGACACCCACTCGGCGAACGCCTCGTTGAGCCACAGGTCATCCCACCACTTCATGGTCACGAGGTTGCCGAACCACATGTGGGCGGTCTCATGAGCCACCACGTGGGCGATGCGCTTCTCGGCCTGCCATGAGGCGGTCCTCGGGTCCATGATGAGGGCCGACTGGCGGTACAGCACCAGCCCCACGTTTTCCATCGCGCCCGCGCCGAAGCCGGGCACCGCCGCCTGATCGTACTTGTCGAAGTGGTAGGGCGCGCCGAAGTAGTCTTCGTACCACGGCAGTACGCGTTTGGTGAAGTCGTGTGCGAAGCGGCCCATGTGCTCCTTGCCGCGCAAAGCCCACACCCGAATGGGGGTGCCGTTGACCACCTCTTCAGGGGTGGAGGCCATGTCGCCTATCACGAGGGCCACCAGATACGAGGACATGGGTCTGGTGGGCGCGAACTTCCACGTTTTGGACTGGCCGTCCACCGAGTCGGTTACGCCCACCAGCGGCCCGTTAGCCAGCACCACCACATCGGGCGAGGTGGTCACCTGCCACGCGAACCGCGCCTTGAAGGTCGGCTCGTCCCAGCAGGGGAAGATGGCGCGGGCCTCGGCCTCCTCGCACTGGGTACACAGGCATTGCTCAGGGCCGTCCTTGGCCAGATACAGCCCTTCGAGGCCCCGGCCTACTTTGCCCCTGAAGTCTACCTCCAGCGTACCCTCGCCCACGGGCAGTGCACGGTCGAACTGGATGCGGGCCATCTCGCGCTCATCGTCCTGCTCGATGCGCCCCTCCAGCGTCTCGCCGTTGAAGGTGAGCCGGGCGTTGGACAGCTGTAATTCTCGCTGGTTCAGCTCTATGAAGTCCTGCGGCTGTTTGATATCCAGCTGTACGGTCACCCTGCCGAAGAAGTCATCGCGGCCAAGACGTGCATCTATGTGGATGTCATAGCGCTTGGGCAGGGCATGGGTGGGCAGACGATATGCCTTTGGCTTTGTTGCTAACGTGGTCATGCATCTCTCCTGATCGAGGTTGGTCGGTATGCCAAGGGAATGGTTGGGACTTTTATTATATACCGGATTATATACCGGCACATCATGTACATACCACTATATACCACCGGTGGCCCGGTGCCATCATCGGTCGTCCGATGGATTCTGCCGGGATAGGAGGTAGCAATCCTTACCCAAGCAAAGGCAATAAATACCGGGGGCAGGGGGAGCGTCCCTGCCAGCGGGCGTCCTCCATTTCTTCCCATCTCAAATTTACAGCCCCCCAGTGCATATTCATGCAAGATGTTGGGCAAGGGAAGGCAAGGGAAGGCAAGGGAAGGCAAGGGAAGGCAAGGGAGGGCTTGGGCAGGGCACAGCCCTCCCCCTTTATTGCACACGAAGCACCATGAAATAGCACTATAGCGCTATGGAGGACCGGTACGAGGCTTACAAGGCCTGAACGATGGGCTAGCCGACCACATGCAAGACCTCGATGTCGTCGGGGGCGAGTTCGGGAGCAAGCAGGTACAGGTTGTGCAGGCCAAGAAGCGCCAGCAGGGCGGGGGTGGCAAGGGCTATGAGCGGCGGGGCATAGAACACCGTGAGCCACAGCAAAAACCCCCCGAACAGTGTCATTATCAGGTTGTGCACAGGGTAGCGCATGGCGAGGATGGCCCCGTTACGCAGCAGGTGCCGCACCGCCAGATCGTCCCGGCACACCAGCATGGGCCACGCGAAGAACAGCGTCTGCACCCACACAACGCCTATGTACAGTATGAGCACCGCCCCTATCCATGCCAAACCACCCAGTTCTCCGGCCATAGCCAGATAGAGCGATAGGTCCAAAAACCAAAGCAGTGTGCCCAGCAGGCCGATCGCACCCAACCGCCAGCTTTTGCCGAAATATGCCCTCAGGCTTGTGACGAAGAGTTGAAGGTCCGGGTGCTCGTGAAGCACAGTGGCGCGGGCCATGGCGTACAGGGCAGTGGTGGCCGGTGGCCAGCCGATTATGGTCACCGACAGCACCAGCCAGCCGAAGCACGTAACGGTCAGCACCAACAACTCGCGCCACCAATCGCGGATGGTGCGCCAGATAGCGACGAACGGTTTGGCCGCCGGGTGCACGTCCGACCACGAGCGCGGTGAAATCTCAGTCTCAGCGCTCTCCGCGTTCTGTTCGCCACCTCCAGCTTCCTCTTCCTCCGGCCCTTTCACCGGCACGTGGCGCTGTTGTCCTCGTTGATGTAAGGGTGTCCCTTGCTTTTCCATATGCAAAGTAAAGTAAGGAAAGAACCGGGGAGGGCCTTGCCCTCCCCCAACTCTCATGCTTCGCCGGTGTTACCAGCTTGCTAGCCTTTCACCCCACTGTAGGTCACACCTTGAATGAAGTAGCGAGAGAACAGGGCGAACACGATCAGCACAGGTATGGTGTTGAACATCGAACCCGCCAGTATATAGTTGAAGAACTCGATGCGCTGACTGCCTTTCAGGAAACTCAGGCCGACGGGGATGGTGAACATGTCCACGGTGTTGAGCATGACCAAGGCGTTCAGGAAGTCGTTCCACGCGCCTTGAAACTCGATGATAGCCAGCGTAGCCAGAGCGGGCTTGGCCAGCGGCAGCACAACGCGTGAGTAGATGGTGAACAGGCCCGCCCCGTCGATCATGGCGGCTTCTTCCAGATCGCGGGGTATGCTTCTGAGGAACTGGGTGAGCAGGAAGATGCCGAATGCGCCCACCGCGCCCGGCACGATGATCGCCCAGTAGGTGTTCACCCAGCCCAGCATATTGATGATCAAGTACTTGGGTATCAACAGTACCATGCCCGGTATCATCATGGTAGCCAGCATGAAGGCGAATATAAAGTCACGCCCTCGGAAGCGCAGGCGGGCGAAGGCATAGGCAGCCAGCGAGCAGAATATGAGCTGTAGCACTATATGGGCCGCCGCCAGCAGGGCGCTGTTGAAGATCCATCTGGGCATGAGCGGGTTGTCAGGCGTGGGTATGTTTTGCAGTATATACAGGTAGTTTTCCCAACGCCAAGAGCTGGGGAGGATGGTCGGCGGCCACGCCAGCACCTCAAGGTTAGTTTTGAACGAGCCTAGGAAAGCCAGCACCAGCGGCCCCAGCAATATCAGGGTCACTATGGCAAGAAACACATAGCGCAGTACTTCCAAGATATACCATGACACGGGTCGTTTTTCCACGACACCTGCCGCCTCGCCTGCGAACACCGTGCCTCGTGCAGTGGTAGCTTCTGCTTCTGTTGCCATCGCGCACCTCCACGCCAGTGGTCAGTAATTCTCTCAGGTTCCTGCTTGCCCTTCGTGTCTTCTTCGGTTGCCTTTCATGGTTTTCATGCTGTGCGACGCGCTCGGTTCTCGGTGCCTGAGCCCTACACCTCGGTGCCGCGTTCCAGCACCCGGCGCTGGATCAGGAACAGCACGAAGATGATCACGAACAAGATAAAGGCCATAGCCGATGCAAAGGCCATCTCGGAGTCACGGAAGGCCGCCCTCCATATAAGGTAGGCCACAGTGAGGGTGGATTTGAGCGGCCCGCCGTTGGTCATGACATAAATCTGGTCGAACACCTGCCATGTGCCTATGGTGCCCAGCACGACCACCAAGAATATAATGGGGCGCAACAGCGGCAGGGTTATGTTGAAGAACACCCGCGGGCCGGTGGCCCCGTCAATGGCCGCCGCTTCGTACACATCTCTGGGTATGTCCTGCAACGCGGCCAAAAACATGAGCATGAAGGTGGGGGCGGTGGTGAAGATGTTCATGGTCATGATGGCCGGCAATGCGAAGGTGGTGCTGTTCAGCCAGTCCACTGGTTGGAACCCGGCCCAGCCCAGCAGGCCCAGCAGCACGTAATTGATATAGCCATTTTTGTTGTACAGCCAGAAGAAAATAAGCGATATGACCACGGATGCGGTCACGCTGGGGGTATACCACGCCACCCTGAAAAAGCGCAGGGCGCGTATCTTGGCGTTGAGGGCCACCGCCATGAGCAGTGCCAGCCACGTCTGGAAGAACACCACCACCACCGAGAACAACAGCGTGTTGCCTACGGCTTTATGGAAGTCGCTGTCGGTTAGCACTCTTCTGTACTGCTCAAGGCCCTTAAAGTTCTGGGGCACGTTGATGGTAATGCCAAAGATGCGGATGGAGATGGTGTTGAACAGCTCGAGGTCGCTGAAGCTGGCCCACAGCGCGTATAACAGCGCACCCAGAGTGAACACCAGCACCGACAACAAATAGGGCGAGATGAACAGGTAGGCGGCGATCTGCTCCTGTGCGCGCTTGCTCAGCCCTTTCCTCTTACGTATGGTCACTGCCTGAGTAGCCATGGCGGCCTCCTCGCCAGTTGTCAGTGGTCAATCACCGGTTGTCGGGTTGCACAATAAAGTGTGGTGAGGAGGGCAGGGACGAGCACGTGCCCGTCCCTGCCCCGGCAGGTCATGCTCACTTCAACAGGCCGCTAATGGTGTCGGCGGCCTCGTCCAGCGCGGTCTTGGAATCAGCTTGCCCGCGGAACACTTTCTCCAGTGCTGTGTTGATGGCGTCGAGTATCTTGCCGTGGTTGGGGCCGAAGTAGTGCACCGTGCCGTAGTTGACCGAGTCGAACAGCACGGCATCTACGGGGTGGTCCTTGAAATAGGGGTCATTGGCAAGGCTCTTGAGAGTGGGCAGGGCAAAGCCTATCCTCAGCACCTCTCTCTGGTTTTCGGCGCCGGCAAGGAACAACACAAGAGCCGCGGCGGCCTTGGGGTACTTGGTGTTGGCTGATGCGCTGTAGGCGTTGGTGAAGATCAGGTTGCCCCGTCCGCCCTTGTTGCTGGCGGGCAGGGGCGCGGCCTCGTACTTCACGTCGCTGAAGCCACCGGCCGGGTCGGCGAGGAACGGCACCATCCAGCCGCCCTCGATCACCGCCGCGGCGCGCTTTTTGCCGAACGCCTCGCCCGGCCAGCCCGCGCCTACATCGGCGGCCTGCCCAGCAATGCCGTCTTTGACCATGCCGTAGTAGAAGTCCAGCGACTCCACGGCCTCAGGGCTGTTGATGCTTTCGATCTTGGCACCATTGGCGAAGGCGAACGCCAGCCAGCGGGCGTTGTCGGGCGGGTGCATGGTGCCAAAGACCTTGGTGTTGGGGTCGGTGCCCTGCGTGTTGGCCTGTGCCCACGCTCGGTAATCGTCCCACTTCCAGCCTTCCTTGGGCTTCTCCTTCACCAGATCGACGTTGTAGAACACAGCCAGCGAGCCGAAGTCTTTGGGCAGGCCATACACGTCCTCGCCCCGGCTGAAGATGTTGATCAGGCTGTCGTAGTAGTCGCTCTTCTTGCGCCCGGCCTGATCCATATACTCATTCAGCTTGAGCAGTTTGTTGGCCCCGATAAGCTCGTCGGCCAGCACGGCATCCACATAGAACACATCAGGCTCGGTACCGCCGGATATCTGGGTCTTGAGCTTGGTCTGGTAATCTTCGGGGATCGGCTCGTACTTGATCTGCACGTTGGGGTAGACCTGAGTGAAGCGATTGAGCATATCCTGCGTGACCTTCTGCTCGGACGGGTTGCCCCAACCCGACACGCGCAGTACGGCCCCCTGCTCAACCTCTATCTTCTGGACCTTGGTGGGGTCGAACTCGCCGGTAGCCGCCGGCGTTTGCGCGGCCAAGGCCTCGGTGGGCGTAGCCTCGGCTGCCGGGGTGTTGGTGGGCTGCTCGGTCAGGGCGGGCTGTGTGGGCGTAGCCTCGGCTGCCGGGGCCGTGGTGGGTGTGGGCGCAGCGGCCGGCTGCCCGCAGGCGCTGAGCACCATTGTGAACGCCACCAGCAAGGCCACCAACGAGGTGAATTTACCGTATTTTTTCATCGCTTTCCTCCATCAGGTTGTCCGTTTATTGGGTGGTTATGTAGTTCGCCCGAAGGTTGCGGGCAAGCTATGCCTATGGCCGGGCAGATGCCCCAAGTCTGCTCTCCTATACTCATCACCTCCTTTTTGCAGATTTGAGCGGACGGTGGCCGCAACACCGGGACCTGATCGAGGCGAGGTCTGGCCAGCCAGCCGGTCCGCATCGTCCTGCTCAGCGTATCGCCTGTTGGGTCTGTATGTCGAAGGCATTCATGTGAGCAGTATCGAACACCACCTTGATGCGCTGGCCGGGGGCAGTTTCGGTACGATCGTCCACGCGTGCTACGAAGGGCACTTCCCCGGTGCTGAGATACAGGTTCACGTCCCGACCAAGCGGCTCCACCACCTCTACCAGAGCGTCCACCACCGTTGCGGGATCCGCATCGGGCGTGAAGCGGGCATCGCGTATGGCTTCAGGGCGCAGGCCCAACAGTATCTGGCGACCGAGGTAGTCGGCCAACTTGCGGGCGTGTTGCTCGGGCACGCGCACCCTGAAGCCGGGCCCCTTGAGGAACAACCCCGATGTGTCGCCCTCCACGTCCACGGTGAACATATTCATGGCCGGCGAGCCTATGAAGCCTGCCACAAACACGTTGGCGGGGTGCTCATACAGGTTAATGGGCGTATCCACCTGCTGAAGCACCCCGTCTTTCATCACGGCCACGCGGTCGGCCATCGTCATAGCTTCCACCTGATCGTGGGTCACGTAAATGGTGGTGACGCCAAGCCGCTGGTGGAGTTTTTGCAGTTCGGCGCGGGTGGTCACGCGCAGTTTGGCATCGAGGTTGGAAAGCGGCTCGTCCATCAAGAATACCTGTGGCTGGCGGACGATGGCGCGTGCCAGTGCCACTCGTTGGCGCTGGCCGCCTGATAGCTGGCTGGGTTTGCGGTTCAGGAACTGGTGCAGTTCGACCATGCGGGCCACCTCTTCCACATGGCGGCGGATGGCCGCTTCGCGCGCCCGGCGCTTGGCCAGAAAGCTCAGCGGGCCGCTTCCGTTGCCATCATGGCTTTGAGCCTCATTGTAGAAGGGCAACTTCTTGCGCAGGCGCAGGCCAAAGGCGATATTGTCGTACACCGTCATGTGGGGGTAGATGGCATAGCTCTGGAAGACCATGGCAATGTCCCGGTCTTTGGGGTGGACTTCGTTGACCAGATTGTTGCCTATGTAGATGTTGCCCGAGGTGATGTCTTCCAGCCCCGCCAGCATCCGCAGGGCCGTAGTCTTGCCACAACCCGACGGGCCAACCAGCACGAGGAATTCTTTGTCCTGCACCTCAAGGTTGAGGTCGTTCACCGCCACCACATCACCGAATTTCTTGGTGACATTCTCGAAGAGCACTCTTGCCATATGAGCTGCCTCCGACTGTGTTGCGGTTAAGATTTCGGAAACCGGTGGCCGGTCAGGCGGGTTCCCAGCCAGCCGCCCGGCTCAGGGTTCGGCTGTTATACATCCCTTCCGGTGGTTTCAGGTGGGTGTAGTCGTGTGGAGGTACGATATACGATATTATATATCTTTATATTACATTTTGAGCCGTTTGATAAGCCCCAATCAGAGATCTGTTATGGATTTGCTAACCAAAGCGATAGGGTGCGGCTGGCGTGTGACCGTGCTACGAGCAGTCGCCCGAAACCCGGCGGGGTGCAACCCCGTTGCTCTTGGTTGTTCTTGCTTTTGTGTTCGCCGCGCGTCTTGTCCAACCTGCTCGGTTCCCTGACCCACACGGCTATAGATGTTCATAACACAATACACCCGGTCATGCAGATATCCGGATCACGCGCACGACCACAGGTTCATCGCGACCCTTCAATTTTAGATTACGAACTTCGCAGTCCTCCAATCTCAGGTCAGCCACCTGATTGGTTTCTTCGCTGACCAATATCTCCCCAACCCCGGCTTCCGAGGACAGCCGCGCGGCGATATTGGCCGCATCGCCCAGCACCGCGATATCGCTCACGCTATCGCTCAAGCCAACCGCCCCCACATAAGCCGTCCCAAGATGCACCCCGACCCCCACGCCAATCCACGGGCCAGCCGGGTCCGCGTGTCCCGTCGCTCGCAACAATGCGCGAGCGGCCTCCAGAGCTATGTGCGGGTGTGCTGGTCCGGCTATCCCCGGAACATACAGGGCAACCAGCGCGTCTCCGATGAGTCGATTGATAAGCGCATCACTTTTGCTGAGGACCTCAGTTGAGACCCGGTAGTAGCGGTTGATGAGTTGGTGAAACGCAGACGGGCCTGCCTGCTCGGCCAGTGCAGTCGAGCCACGCACATCAGCGAAGAGTATTGTGAGTTGAAGCTCTGTTCCCACCTGATACTTCTTGACGGTTTTTTCACATCGGTTGCAAAGGCTGGGGTTAAAGGCAGAGCGGTTCCACCCCAAGAGTCCGACCACTGCACCACCAACGCCCCGAAACGGTATATTACATACCTTGCAACGCGGGTTCGTCGGTAAGCGCTTGAAAACCCGCCGCATCATAGCCATTCTCTTGCCCTCACTACCCAGACCGGATTCATCCCCTGTCAGGTAGGCATGCCAGAGTCTGCGTGCTAAATCGGCCTGCCTGTCGGTTTGCTTTCCGGCTTCATCAATGTTATTTGCCATGCCGTTCCCCTCCTGCCTCCAGCCCCGGCATCTTCTCGCTTCTGCCATGTCTTGCTCAGCCGTGGGGGCCTAACTTTCCATTGAGTACTTTACACTCTCCAGCAAAGTCCGGCATGTGCATTGATCAATTCCGGCGGACCGGACCGGGTGAGCATGTGAGGTGGAGGTGGGGGACAAGGGGCAGACCTGTTTAGCCCGCTTCTGCATGCTACAGATATCTACCCCGACTCCGCTATCTCCACCATTATACCGGTGTCACCGGTATCAGCCCTGACATGGTCGCGCCCCTCGGCACGTTCCACTACAAGGTTTATGCGGTGCTGGCCAATGCGCAGATTGGCCAGTTCCACCCTGTTCAGCCAGCCGGGCAGTCTGGGGTTGAGGCAGACCCGCCCCTCGTGAGCATCGGCATGGAGGCCGAGGATGGTCTGGAGCATCAGGATGGGCGCTGCCGCTGCCCATGCCTGTGGGCTACAACTCACGGGGTATTCAGCCGGGCCACTGTGGTACATGTTGTCCCGAGTGAAACCGCAGTACAGTTCCGGCAGGCGTGAGTAGAGGAAGTGCTGTGCCGCCTCGATTATCTGGGTGACTATGCGGTTAGCCTCCTCGTGGTAGCCGTAGCGCTTGAAGCCGGCCACCACAATCGAGTTGTCGTGCGGCCAGATGCTGCCGTTGTGATAGCTCATCGGGTTGTAAGATGGATATTGCGAGCTGAGCGTGCGGATGCCCCACCCCGACACCATATCGTCCTGCATCAGCCGTTGCACGGTGAGGCGGGCTTTATCTTCGTCTACGATGCCGCACCACAGGCAGTGACCGGGGTTGCTGGTGATAGCAGGCACAGGGCGCTTGTCTCGGTCCAGCCCCTGTGTGAAGAAACCCTCGTCCGGCATCCAGAACACTTCGTTGAACCGCTGTTTGAGGTGCTCGGCTTGGGCGGCCAGACGGTCGGCGGCTTCTATATCTCCTTTGCGCCGCAACAGTTCGCTGAAACCCCTTTTAGCCGCGTACACATAGCCCTGCACTTCCACTGCGGCGATGGGCGTTTCGGCCAGAGCGCCGTCGGGGAACTGGATGGAGTCGGAACTGTCCTTCCACACCTGATTCCGGATGCCCCCACGGTTGGTGGAGGCCACGTACTCCACGAAGCCATCTCCGTCCAGATCGCCATATCTGTCTATCCATTCGATGGCCCGCCATACGTTAGGCACCAGCTCGTTGTAAAGGTTGTCGTCGTCCAACCAGCGCATGGTCTCCACGAACAGCATCACGAACAGAGGGGTGGCATCCACCGAGCCGTAGTAGGGCGAGTGAGGTACCATTCCCAGCCGCACCATCTCGCCAAAGCGCATCTCATGCAGGATTTTGCCCGGCTGTTCTTCGCGCCACGGGTCTTCGCGCTGCCCCTGATAGCGGGCCAGCGTCCTGAGCGTGCCCACTGCAATCAGCGGGTTGAGGCACAGGGTTTGCAGGGCGGTTACTAGGCTGTCGCGTCCGAAGGGACAGGCATACCACGGTATGCCCGCGCTCGGAAAGTAGCCTTCGCCGAGAGCGTCTGAGAGCACGCGCAGGTCATATCTGGAACGTCTGAGCACCGCGTTGAGGTCCTCGTGGTCGGTGGAGAAACGCGTGCTCTGGTCTTCCCAAGTACGGTAGATGAACTGCATATACCGCACTGCCCTGTCGAACTTGCCATTGCCCGTGGCCTGCGTGGGCTGAGATTCGAGCTGGGGTTGAGGCACCGCCTGTTGGGCCAGACCGCCGTCCGACCATTCCGGTGGGCCGAACTGCAAGCCCTCCTCCTCGCTGTGGGGCATGATGTGCAGCGAGAGCCACACCGGCTGGTTAGGTTCCAGCACGAAGTTCCAATGGAGGGTGGCTATCGGCGGCTGGATGATAATGTGATAGGACGGCGCACCCACCACCGGCACCATGATACCCGGCTCGACGATGGGGCTGAGGATGTGGGGCATCTGTATGTCTACCCACTCGCATGGGCGATCGAATGTGATGATCGTATTGCGCGGCACACCGTCCAGACCATGATATCGGAGCACCAGCTTGTCGGATTCCTCGTGCAGTGGGGGCAGCAACTGGCCCCATTTCTCACGCTGGAAGCCCCTGATGTCGAATATGTCCCGGAAATCGGCCCCGAACGACAGGCTCAGGGTGATGGGCACAGGAAAGCGGTTATAGTTGGCGAACCCGAACCGCTCATGCAGGCCGTTGCTGATGAAGCGGCTGCGCCGGATGCTGATGGTCTGCGGCAGCACAAACGTGCCATCCGCCAGTTGGAATATGTCGTTGGCGAACTGCAACGTGCCCATGAAGTTGCGGTAAGCCGAGTAGCTGAGCAGGGGAGGTTCTTGCTCGTTGATCTGGAACTTGTAATGGGATAGATAGCGGATATCACGGTAGTAAAGGCCCAACCCGGTATTACCCGTGACATCCCCGTTCTGGTGGCTCAGAAGGAAGACGCTGCCCTCTTTGAGCACGAGCTGTTGTCTAAGCGCGGACATAGGATACGACCTCTGGAGTTTTCCGCAGGCGAGCCATGTGGCTTATGATTGGCGTGTCACTTGCTCACCTGTACGTTGTACGCCACCGTGATCACTTTGCCCCTGTGGCCGAATTGTATCCACACTTTGTAAGAGCCTTCCTGCATGAAAATGTGGGTGAAGCGCAGGTCGGGACCTGAGTAATAGGCAGTGGGGTGGCTGTGGAAAACGGTTGAAGGGTCGTGCGAGTGGTCGGCGACTGTCTCCTCAACGTGGGTGTGTACAAACTGACGCGTGTCCGTGCTGATGATGACCACATGGCCGGGCGCGCCTAGATATGGCTCCAGATCGGTCACCGGCTGACCCGCTTTGGTGACGTTGAGGGTGAAATTCACCGGCGAGCGTCGGCGTATCTTTTGTGGCTCGCTCTTCAGCACTACGGTCAGGCCTTCCACCTCCTGCACGTCGCCCACCGCGGACTGCCACACCACCTGCCCGCTCTGGCCCTGACCCACATCGTTCGTTGGCCGATCGTTGCCACCCAACGCCAACTCGTGGCGCTCAAGCTGTGTTACGCCATCGGTGGTGATGAACTCGTTGAACAATATGTACTTGCCGGAGGTGGGCCATGTGTCGGCGAAGATGTAATCGCTTCCCCTTATATCCGCAGGGTGAAGATGAGAGAAGAAGCTCAGGTCTTCGCTGACCACGATCAGGTGCATTATGCGTTCGTGGCTGACCTGCAATTTATCAGGAGTGATGGGGTTGCCTGCCTTATCCTTCAGGGTGTAGGTTATCTTGAAAGCTTTGCCGGGCTGGGGGTCCTGTGGCTCGGTGGTGAGGGTTACAGACACAGGCCCGCCGTATTTGGTGACCAACCGGGCTTGAGGTCCGGACTCCCCATGCTGGTGGCTGTGGCCTGAATGCGACGCATGCCCATCGGTGGGGGGTGGGGGCACCTGCAACGGTCCCGCGCATGCGACCAGCATCAACGAAGCAGTGGTAAAGGTCAACAACGACGCAAATGGAAAAGCCAGATGCTTGAGCACCTTCGATGGCATACGATCAAACCCTTGTGATGATGGAATGCTTTCTTTGTATGTTACTTAATCGGCGCATAAAGCGCAACCTCAGAGAGGTTGTGATTGGGAGGGAACTGGGGAACCGGGGGACACCCCCGCGCCCAGAGGGCACCCGCCGGCAGGGGCGCTCCCCTGCACCCCCATTTATTAAGAGAGAGGCCACACGGCAACCACACAGCGCCCCTCTCCCCTTGTGGGAGAGGGGCCGGGGGTGAGGGGATGGTCATGTGGAGGCAAAGGCAAAGAAACTTACACGCGCGGTAAACGAGGCGAAGCTCGCCGGCACCGGGGGGACATGAATGCGAGCGGGACACCCGCGCTCCGTGAACTGACATTAGCAATCAGAACGGAAGGCTATAAATATGCGCACCCGGCATGAAAATTACTTCTTACGGTGGATGATCCACGCGTTATCAGCCTTGGCAAAGCCGATATAGGGGTAGTAGCTCATGGCCTCAGGGGCAGACAGCAACAGCAACATCACCTCTTCGCCCAGTATCTCCCGCGTGCGCCTGATCAGTTCCTTGCCCACGCCCTTGCGCTGGTAAGACTTGGCCACGGCCAGATCCGATAAATAGCAGCAGTAACTGAAATCGGTGAGACCGCGAGCCAGACCTACCAGCGAATCCCCATCGTAAGCGGCTACTATGATATTGGCGTTATTCACCATCCGCTGGATGCGGTCGAGGTCATTCACAGGACGACGGAGGCCTGCACTCTTGAACAGTTCTACTACCTCATCTGCTTTGAGTAGAGGATTGACCCGATATACAATTTCCAAAGCGCCCACCTACCTGCCATGTCGGCTCTTCACACCGCACTACGTCACATCATGCCACATTACCCGTGTGGCGCTCGGCGGTACCCGTGCCTATGGCAATCGTCCATACTATCGTAAGAGCACCCCGTTAGAAAATTGTTAGTTTAAAATTCGCGACAATTCTGTGCGCTCCGCACCTCTGCGATCCTTCCACTCAAGACTTGCTGTTCATGTTCATGGCATTTTGTGTGCAATAGAGGGGGAGGGGCCTGTGGGGCCAAGCTCAGCCACCAGACCCAAGGCCAGACCTGAGTCGAGACCTGACAGGACCCCTGCGAATTGCAGGGTGAGGGCAAGGGCGAGGGCGGCCAGCAACAGCCATAGGGCCACTATCACAACCGCCGCAACCCGGTTCACGGGCTTGCCTTCCCCCGCCATGACTGCTTTAGCTCTGGCCCTGCTGTCGGCCAGCACTTCGGGCGGGATCATCTTGATGGTGAGGGCAACCCCCAGCGGGATCAGGATCAGGTCGTCCACGTAACCCAGCACGGGGATGGGGTCGGGTATGAGGTCAATGGGGCTGAAGGCATAGCCCACCACACAGGCCGCGAACACGCGGGCGTACCACGGTACGCGCGGGTCGCGGTATGCCAGATACAGGGCATAGGTCTCGGTCTTGAGCCGGCGCGCATGACGCTTCCAGCCTTCGATGGGGCTCATAGGCCTGATTTGCTCCTATTTTGCTTCTTTCGCGATCGTTCTCGTTCTCGTTCTCGTTCTTCCTGTTGCTCTTGCTGACCCGTGCCGTGCCCAAACCGGTTGCCGGGTGCACCGTCCGATGTCTGCGACTGTATCTGCCTGCGGGCCTGAGCCTCGGCTTGCTGTTGGGCTATCTGATGCTCAAGCAGTTGTATGTCGGCTCCGGCCATCTCTTCTTGGGGGGTAGTTTGCTCTTGCACAGGCCTGCGCTCCTCTGGTTCCTGCCGGGTGGGTACTTGCGGCTTGAGGAGCAATACGCTCAGGGGCGGCAGGGTCAGTTCCAACGCCCAGCCGCTCTCGGACATAGGGTCGGGCACGGCGTGCACGC
Source organism: Chloroflexia bacterium (assembly GCA_034437815.1). Taxonomy (GTDB): domain Bacteria; phylum Chloroflexota; class Chloroflexia; order QHBQ01; family JADMIH01; genus JADMIH01. The sequence goes on from DAOTTC010000057.1 coordinate 93,494, forward strand.
CACCACCGTTGCCCATGTTGCTTCCCCAGTAGAACCCGGAGTCGCTATTCAATATCTCCTGATAGAAGCCGGGCGCAGGCACGGGCACTCGGTAGGCGTGGCGGGGCACGGGTGTGAAGTTGCACACCACCACCACCATGTCATCGGGGTTGGCCGCCCGACGCAGATAGGCCAGCACGCTGTTCTCGCTGTCGTTGACTACCAGCCACTGGAAGCCCTGCCAACTGTTGTCTACCTCGTACAGGGCGGGCTGGTTCCGGTACACGTGTTGCAGGTCGCGCACGTACTGCTGAAGCTTACGGTGAGACTCGTGCTGCAATTCGTGCCAGTCGAGGCTGGTGGAATAGTCCCACTCGCGGCGCTGGCCGAACTCGCCCCCCATGAACAGCAATTTCTTGCCGGGGTG